>JBBFMJ010000150.1:0-5107 GCA_037478515.1 Thermoanaerobaculia bacterium | reverse complement strand
CCCAGATTTTGCTCAAAAATTTAAAGGAGGGATCAGAGGAATATAAAAAATTTCTATACATTTATAGAGAAAGTTTTCATATGTCTCAACTAATCAATACCCTTCTGGAATTTTCCCGCTCAGGGAGAGTAAATTTTCAGATCTCTTCCATTAAGGAGATTATAAATAACTGCCTTTTTATTTTAAACCCCATACTGGAAGAAAAAAACTTTAAAATTGAAGTAAAAGAAAAGGATGACCTTTATATTAAAACAGACCCCATTTTGCTCGGCCAAGCCCTATTTAATTTAGTCAAAAATAGCTGCGAAGCGGTAAATTACAGAGGAAAGGTTAAGCTATCTTATGAGAAAAAGGGAGACAAACTACTGATATTTATAGAAGATGATGGGCCAGGAATTGAAGAAGATTTAAAGGAAAAAGTATTCCAGCCCTTCTTTTCCACCAAACTTGGAAGGGGAACTGGTTTGGGATTGACCATAAGTTATGCTATCATAAAAGGAATTGGTGGTGATTTATACTTTATGAAAAATCAGGAAAAAGGAACTTTAGCCATTATGGAGATACCTTATGAAGATTCTTATTATTGAAGATAACCCAACCCTTCAGGGAGTTTTAAGAGAAATTTTAGAACCCTTAGGGGAGGAGGTAATTTCTGCCTATACCGGGGAAGAAGGGCTTAAGATTTTAAAAGAAGAGGATATAGATTTAGTGCTTCTGGATTTAATGCTTCCAAAGATAAGTGGACTGGAAGTCCTAGACCAGATTAAAAAGGACTTTGAAAGCATTCCCGTTATAGTTATCACTGCCTATGCATCCATTGATACTGCTATAGATGCAATGAAAAGAGGTGCTTTTCACTATATTCCAAAACCTTTCAAAAATGAAGAAATTTTAATCCAGGTGAAGAAAGCTCTGGAACAAAGAGCCCTCATTGAGGAAAATATACGCCTCAAAGAAGCCCTTCTTAGCAAATATAGTTTTGAAAATATAATTGGAAAAAGTCCTGACCTTCAAAGGGTTTTTGAACTGATAAAGATGGCAGCCCCTTCCAATTCAAATATTTTAATAACCGGGGAGAGTGGAACAGGTAAAGAACTGGTTGCCAGAGCTATACATCTTCATTCCAAGAGAAAGGATAAGCCCTTTATTCCAATAAATTGTGGAACTATGGACCCCATTCTCTTAGAAAGCCAACTATTTGGACATAAAAAAGGTGCCTTTACAGGTGCAGTATCAGACAAGAAAGGCCTTCTGGAAGTGGCAGATGGTGGATCCCTTTTTATGGATGAGATTGGCTCAATTCCCGTGGAAACCCAGGCAAAAATTTTGAGAGTAATCCAGGAAAAGGAATTTCTTCCTTTAGGGGATGTAAATTTTAAAAAGGTAGATGTGCGACTTATTTCTGCCACCAATGTGGATTTAAATAAACTCATTGAAGAAGGCAAATTCAGGCAGGATCTTTATTACAGATTAAATGTAATCCACATACACCTTCCTCCTTTAAAAGACAGGAAAGAAGATATACCCCTTCTGGTGGACTATTTCCTTAAAAAATTTGGAAAGGAAAATGAAAAGGAAGATTTAAAATTAAAACCGGAAACCCTTAAAATTCTTATGGACTATGACTGGCCTGGAAATGTAAGGGAACTGGAAAATGCCATTGAAAGGGCAGTGGTACTCTGTCCTGAAAAGGAAATATCTCCAGAATACCTTCCAAAGGAAATCTTAAGGCCTACAAGGCCCATAAAGACATATACCTTTCAGGACCCCAATTTTTCCTATAAAAATGCAATGGAAGAATATCAAAGAAAACTAATAATAGAAGCCCTGGAAAAATCAGAATGGATCCAAAGAAAGGCAGCCAATTTATTAAAAATTAAACCTTCTACATTAAGTATATTGATAAAAAAATTAAAAATTTAATATTTTTACCATTTTCTTCGTACAATTATACTGGAAAAAGATTTTTTGAATTTTTTTCCATTTTAAGTTAAAATATATAAACTTTTTTTTAGGAGGAAAAAAATGAAACAAAGTTTTTCACTCAGGGAGCTTATTGAATATGCCTTGAAAAGGGAAGTTTTTTCCAAAAGGATCTATGAGAAAATTCTTGGAATGGTTGAAGATAATGAAGCAAAGATGATTATAATTGAGCTTGCAAATTTTGAGGCAAGCCATATACAGGATTTTTCTGTAGCATTGGAGAGGGAAATAAGAAGGGAAAAAATAAATGTAAGTGAATTTCTTAAAGAATGCGAGGAAGCACCCCTGGAAATCCCTGAATTATTTAAAGAGAAAGATTTGGAAAAGGCAGATTTGCCCTTTATATTAAATCTGGCAAAAAAAATGGAAAAGGAAATGGCTTCTTTTTATAAAGACCTTTCCAAACAGATAGACAATCCCCATATTTCAGAGACCGCAGATAAACTTTCCATACAAGAAATGGAACACATAAAATATATTAAAAGAGCCCAGGAAATTCTAAATCTGGATATAGAAACTCAGGAAGGAGAGTTTCACGCCCAATGAAGAATAGAATCCTCGTAACATCAGCACTTCCTTATGCAAACGGTCCAATTCATCTGGGACACCTGGTGGAATATATCCAGACAGACATTTTTGTTCGATATTTGAAGATGAAAGGGGAAAGGGTAATCTATGTATGTGCTGATGACACCCATGGAGCACCCATTGAAATAAATGCAAGAAAACAGGGAATAAGCCCCGAGGAACTTATAGAAAAAATGTACGGAGAGCATACCAGGGATTTTAAGAATTTTCAAATTGAGTTTGATTCCTACCACTCTACAAACAGTCCTGAAAACAAATACTTTTCTGATCTTATCTTCCAGAGACTGAAAGAAAAAGGGGACATTTACACAAGGGAAATAGAGCAAACTTACTGCACTGTCTGCAATAGATTCCTTCCTGATAGATTTGTAAGGGGAATCTGTCCAAAATGTGGTGCCCAAGACCAATATGGAGATGTCTGTGAGGTCTGTAATTCTATATATGAGCCAGTGGATTTGATTAATCCACGCTGTGCCCTTTGCGGAAATATACCCATAAGAAAAAACTCAAAACACTATTTTTTCAAATTGACTTCTTATGCCGATTTTCTGAGAAGATGGATAGAAGATAACCAGAATTTTCAGGATTCCATAAAAGGATACCTGTTGTACTGGATAAATTCAGGGCTTAAGGACTGGGATATATCCAGGGATGCCCCTTACTTTGGTTTTAAAATCCTCGGGGAAGAGGATAAATACTACTATGTCTGGCTGGATGCCCCCATTGGTTATATCTCTTCCACAAAAAAATGGTGTGATCAAAAGGGTGAAAAAATTGAGGAATGGTGGGAAAGCCCCCAAACAGATATAATTCACTTTATTGGAAAAGATATAATATATTTCCACTTTCTTTTCTGGCCAGCAGTTTTGAAGGGCTCTGGATTCAACCTTCCAAAAAATATTTTTGTTCATGGTTTTTTAACGGTAAACGGGGAAAAGATGTCCAAGTCCAAGGGAACCTTCTATACAGCAGAAGATTATCTGAAACAATTTCCTCCAGAATTTTTAAGATTTTATTATGCAGCCCATTTAAACTCTGAACCTCAGGACCTGGATTTGAATGGCATTCACTTCAAAGATACCACAAATGGAAAACTTATAGATAATTTTTGTAATCTCGTAAACAGGGTTTTTCAATTTATAGATAAAAACCTCGAAGGAAAAGTATTGCCCCAGGCACCTCCACAGGAAGACAGAGTTGCAGAACTTGTAGATGAAATTCTCCTAAATTATTCAAAACTTCAATACCATTTTGTAGTAAGGGATCTTATGGAACTTTCAGACATAGGAAATGGATTTATGCAGTTTTCAGAACCCTGGAAAATCTTAAAGGAATCAAAAGAGGAAGCCATAAAAACCACTTCTCGGCTCTGTGAGCTTATAAAAATTCTTTCCCTTCTTTTTTCTCCAATACTTCCTAATTATTCAAAAAAAATCCTGAAATCCTTAAAATTTGAGGATCTAAACTTTTCTTCCTTGAAAAAGCCTTTAAAGGAAACCCGCCTTTTGAAAGAAGATATAACTTTGGGAAAGATAGAAGGAGAACCCTTTAAATTGCAGGTACCTATAAATAAATTGAGATTGCAGGTGGCAGAAGTCCTGGAAGCCAGAGCCCATCCAAAGGCAGATAAACTCATAATTTTAAAGATAAATCTCGGAGACCATACGAGACAGATTGTGGCTGGAATAAAAAATTGGTACGACCCTTCTGACCTGGTTGGGAAAAAAATTATTGTGCTTTCTAATCTTAAATGGGTAAAACTGAGGGGTGAAGAAAGTCAGGGAATGCTTCTGGCTGCTTCTTCCCCTGAAAGGGTTTCTATCCTTACTTCAAAAAAAGCCCCTGGAACATTCCTTTCTGCCAGTGGAATTTTAGCAAACAATGGAGAAGAAATTGGAATTGAAGAATTTGCAAGTTATAAAATAGAAGCTATAAAAGGAAAAGTTTACTTTGAAGGTCAAATTTTAAAAGCAGAGGAGGAAGAGATAGTTACAGACCATCCCATAACGGGAAATGTAAAATAATTTGAGGAGGTTTTATGCTCTTTCTTCTAATATTATCCTTATTCCCAAAATATCCCTCTGAGGTAACTTTTAAAATTCTGGAAAATAAAGGTGAAATAAAGATATATTCAGAGGAAGGCAGATTTAGGATGGATTTTAAGGGTAAAAAAGTGGAGTCCTATTATGTGGAAAAAGGAAAAATAATGCTCCTTCAGGATGGAAAATGGAAGGAAATAAAAAAACCCCTTTATGGGGAAGATAATTTTGTAATTTCCATATTTTTTGAGAAAGAAGAAGGACTGGAAATTGAAAAAGAAACAGATCAGGAAGGGCTAAAAAGGGCACAAATTAAAAGTCCCATCTGGGGTATGGTAAAGCTGGAAAGGGTTGAAATAAAAAAATTAAAGGAAATGCCCCAGGATTTATTCCCAAAAAAATCAAAAAGTCCTTTGAACCTTTCAAAATTTAAATCTCTTTTAACTGGAGAAGATGAAAAAGAGGTCTCTGCCACGGCTGGGGCAAGAGGTGTGGGA
>JBBFMJ010000149.1:0-5116 GCA_037478515.1 Thermoanaerobaculia bacterium | reverse complement strand
GAGGAAAGACAATTAAACTTCTTTTTGAGGATTTAAAATATGCCTTCTTTACTTTTTTTAAATTAAAACTGTTTCTTTTTAGCTCCCTTTCCTTTAAAATTTCTTCATAAACATTTTTTATAAAATCATCTGGATATTTTATATTATGTGAAATTGTAGGAATTTGGATTTCTTTTAAATATTCAAAAGAATTTAAATCTTTATAAAATAAATAATCCCAGTAATTTCCTCTATAACTTAAAAATCCAAGGCCATAAATTTTTATAACTTTTTCTGCAACTTTATTCCATAAATAAGATTGAAAAGCAGAAAAAAATAAGGAAAGTTCTTCTTTTGGAATTAAATTTATGGCCTTAAGAAATGGATTTGGCTCGTTGTTTTTTAAAATTCTAAAGGCAATCCTTTCAAATTTTGTCTTTGCCTTCTGAAGACAAGCATCCCAATTTTTCCAGTTTTCATTAAAAAATTTTTTTCTTTCCCTTTCTTCTCTTTTATCCCCTGGATAAATAGAAGTTAAATAAATCTTTAAAGCCCCATTGTAATGTTTCTTTATGATTTTTTCAGCAATAAATCCATCCTTTTTTGAAAAACTCCCAAACCTCTGGTCATCAAAATAATTTACAAACCCCTTTGTTTTTATTTCTTCAATATCCCTTTCAATATTTTCTTTTGATTCTTCAATCTCCCTTATTTTTATGTCAAAAAAATTTCCCTCAATTAAATCTGGTCCCATCTGCCTTTCTGCTTCGCCAATGAATTTTAAAGAAAAAGATTTTTCTTGAATTTCCTTAATTTTTTCTCCTTCAATGCTTACATATTGTTTTGTTATTCCATACCTGTCCTTTTTCCCTCCATAAGAAATTTTTCCCAAAGGAATTTTACAAGTTTTTGAAATTTTTAGGATACAATCAACGGTATTGAACCCCCTTTTTTCAAGCAAATAAATTTTAAATCTTCCTCCCTCTTTAAAAGGAATATTTGCTTTCTCTTCAACAATAAAGTCCTCTTCTTTTACTTTAATTTTCAATCTATTTTAAAAAGCCAGGAGCAGTAGCCCTCACCTTTCCTTTCATCAGGAGGGCAAAAAATACATTCTGTTTTAATCCTTTCATCTATTGTCTTTGCAAAAGTTGAATATTCGACAATTCCAACTTCTTTGCAAGGAAATAGTGGCATTCCTTTCCTTTCCCTTGCTTCCTGAACCCTGCAACTCTTCATTGTATAAATCAATTCCTTTTCTTTTAAAATCAATTCATCTTCATTTAAAATTGTATAAAGCCGTGCCTTGAGTGCCTTTGCAAGGGCAACAAGTCCTCCATTTTTTTCAAGTTTTAACCTTTCCATAATCCTCTTTGCTTCAATTGGTGAAAACTTTTCCCAGGCATATTTGTCCAGTTCGATTGCTATATCTAACCCAAATTTTTTTTCCACTTCCTGAAACCATAGACCATCATGGGCAAGCCATAACTTTGAAGCATCACAAAGCCAGAAGAATAATTCTTCCTTTGAAAAATCTTCAATTTTAATCATAGATATATTTTATTTTAAAATTCATAAAGATTCAATTTTTCAGGTATAATTAAAATATGAAGTATTTTAAAATTTTTTTACGCCTTACAATTATTTGTTCTATCCTAATTGGTCTTTCCTTTTATTTTTATAAAAAGATAGAAAAAAAACTAAATCCTGATTATGAAGGAGTTAAAATATCTTCAATTAAAAAGCCAGATATAAATTCTATAAAAAGAGAAAAGTATGAATATGTCAAAGAAATTTCCTGTGACAGTGCTGAACTTGAGGAAATAATTAAAAAAGGCAATGATTTTATACTTGAAGTGGGAGCCCAGTCGTGTTATCCTTGCTGGCTTGCAAAAAATCATTTTGAAGACAATGCAAAAAATTTAAAAGGAATTAAATTTTATTATTTGGATATTAATAAGTGTAAAAATTATGGATGGATATTTACTAAATTAAAAATTGAACCTTTTAAAATATCTGGTGTTCCCCAATTTTTTCATTATGAAAAGGGAAAGGTAAACCATTTTTCTGGATATGTAAGAAGAGAGATACAACTGATACTTAAAGCTTATTTGAAATAAAATCTCAACAAATTCTTGGCAACTGCTCACCTGACAGAAGAGATAATAGACGCCTTGCACCTTTGTAGGGCTCAAGTATTACATTTCCTCCTCTTTTTCCTTCCACATAGCCAATAATTTCTGCCTCTTTCCCTTCTTCAAAACTCTTAATTATTTCAAGGGCTTTTTTTGAGTCCTTTTCAGGCAAAAAAAGGACAAATTTTCCTTCATTTGCTACATAAATAGGATCAAAACCCAAAAGTTCACAAAAGCCCAAGACCTCTTCTTTTACTGGTATCTTTTTTTCTTCAATTAAAAAATTTAAATTACATGCCTTTGCCATTTCAATAAGACAAGTTCCAAGCCCTCCCCTTGTCAGATCCCTCATTGCATGGATTTCTATACCTTCTTCAATCAGTTTTAAAATTATCTTTGAAAGGTCAGCACAGTCTGATTTTATTTCTGTTTCCACTTCAAAACCTTCCCTTTTTGATAAGACAGCCATCCCATGCCTTCCAATATCTCCATTTAAAATTATCAAATCCCCTTCTTTAATTCTTTTTGGTTCAGGCGGAGGGTCTAAAAGCAAAACCCCAACTCCAGAAGTTGAAATAAAAATCCCATCCCCCTTTCCCTTTTCCACAACCTTTGTATCTCCGGTGGTGATTAAAACTTTTGCTTCCTCTGCTGCACTTTTCATTGAAATTATAATTTTTTCTAAATCTTCCATTGAAAAACCTTCTTCAATTATAAAAGAAGAAGAAATATAAAGTGGTTTTGCACCTGAAACAGCCAAATCATTTACAGTTCCAAATATGGAAAGTTTTCCAATGTCACTTCCAGGGAAAAAATGGGGTTTTACCACATATCCATCTGTGGTAAAGGCAATCTTTAAATTTTCAATATTTAAAATTGCACTATCGTTTAAGGGTTCTAAAAATTCATTTTTAAAGTTTGGAAAAAATAAATTTTTAATAAGTTCCTGAGTGAGTTTACCCCCACCACCATGGGCAAGGATTATGTTTGGGTAGTCCTTTTTTGGTTTGGCACAACTTAAAATATCATTATTTTTTTTCTTCATATTCCTTATATAAATAATATGCCTGACAGGCACCTTCTGAGGAAACCATTGTAGCCCCTAAGGGGTTTTCAGGGGTACAGGGGTTTCCAAACAGGGGACACTCTGAGGGTTTTTTTATGCCCTGTAGGACAAGTCCGCTAATACACTTTGTCTTCTCTTCCTTTCTAAAATCCTTTAAGTTAAATTTTTTTTCAGCATCAAATTCTGAATATTCTTTTTTAATTGCAAAACCCCCTTCTGGCACTATCCCTATCCCCCTCCACTTTCTATCCACAATCTCATAAACTTCTTTCATCACTTTTTTTGCCTCTAAATTTCCTTCTTTTTTAACTGATCTTTTATAAGCATTTTGAACCTCTGCTTTTCCTTCTTCTAAAAGTTTTACACAGAGAAATATTCCATAGAGTAAATCAAAGGGCTCAAATCCAGTTACAACAATTGGGACATTATATCTTAAAGAAATTGGTATGTATTCTTCATAGCCCATAACAGTGCAGACATGTCCTGCTGCCAGAAATCCATTTATCTTTACATAAGGAGAAGAAAGCAATAGTTTTAATGCAGGGGGGACTCTTACCATTGAAGATAATACTGAAAAATTTTTTATATTTTCCTTTTTTGCCTTTAAAATTGATAAAGCGTTTCCAGGTGCAGTGGTTTCAAATCCAATTCCAAAAAAGACAACTTCCTTTTGAGGGTTTTCTTTTGCAATTTTTAAAGCATCCATTGGAGATAAGACAGCCCTTACATCTCCCCCTTCTGCTTTTATTTGAAACAAATCTTTTTCAATTCCTGGAACCCTCATCATATCCCCATAAGTACAAAAGATTATATTTTTTTGAGAGGCAAGATAAAGGGCTTTTTCTATAAATTCCACATCTGTAACACAGACAGGACAACCTGGACCATGGAGCAAATTTATTTCAGGAGGGAGCAGTTCTTCAATTCCAAATTTTAAAAAATTATGGGTCTGCCCTCCACAGACCTCCATAATATTCCATTTATTTTTTAAAACCTTTTTTATTTCTCCTAAGACCTTTTGAACTAACTTTTCTTCCCTAAACTCACTTATCAGTTTCATTTAAAATTTCATCCATTTCTTCAAAGTATTTTAATGTCTCAAGTGCTTCTTCTTCTGATAGGATGTTTATAGCCATTCCAGTATGGACAAGGCACCAATCCCCAACCTTTGCCTCTGGGGTAAAGGAAAGGTTAACTTCCTTTAAAATTCCTCCAAAGGAAACCTTGCCAATTCTTTCAAATTCCCCTTTTTCATAAATCTCTAAAATCTTCCCTGGCACAGCAAGACACATATCTTCTCCTTTAAATTTAAAGATAATACATTATTAAGGAAATTTTTTCAATATGCCTTTAAATAATTTAAAGCAACTGTTTGGCCAAAGGAAATTCCACCATCATTTGGTGGGATCCTTTGATTGAAATATACCGAAAAGCCATTCTTTTCCAAAATTTCTTTTGTTTTTTCCAGTAAAAATTTGTTTTGAAAACATCCACCAGATAAAATAACCTTTTCCTTTTTTGAAATTTTTGCTATTTCTTTAATTATTTCTGCCATTGTTATATGAAATTTGTAAGCCATAACCCCAACGGGTTTTTTATTTAAAAATTCTTCCACTATTTTTAAAACCATTTCTTCCCAACTTATGATAAACTTTTCCCCTCCATTTTCATCTTTTTTTAAAGAAAAATCATAGGGTTTTTCTTCCTTTTTTTCTCTTATGGAAAATTCCAGTTCCATTGCTGCCTGCCCTTCATAGGTAATTTTATGCCTTATACCTAAAAGGGATGAAATCCCATCAAAGAGGCGTCCTGCACTGGTTGTAAGGGGGCAGTTTATATTTTTTTCCAGCATATTTATTAAAATTTTTAATTCATTTTCTTTAAAACTTTTAATTGGAGGCAAATCGGAATGTCTTAAAATTCCATCCCCCAAAAC
>JBBFMJ010000148.1:0-5120 GCA_037478515.1 Thermoanaerobaculia bacterium | reverse complement strand
CTATTAATACTGTGCCTGTTTCCACTGCTCCTGATTCTTTTACAAAAATCCTTTTTATTTTCCCTTCCTGAGGGGCTTTTATTTCATTTTGCATCTTCATTGCTTCCATAATCAGCAAACCCTCATCTTTTTTTACAAAATCCCCTTCTTTTTTTAAAATTTTAACTATTTTTCCAGGAATCTGGGCTTTCAATACCCATCCTTCTTTTTTGTTTATTTCTTTTTTTAATCTTTCCTTTTCCATAGATAAAAAGTCCAGAATTTGAACGGGATATTCCTTTGCATTTATATAGAAATTAAAGGTATCTTTGGAGATTTTATTGGCAAGGATTTCTCTCTGTTTTCCATTTTCAAATAAAATGGAATATAGCCCTTTGGCTGACTCTATTATTTCTGCCTTTATTTTTTGCCCTTCCCTTTCAAATATTATTTCCCTTCCATTTTTTATGGCTTCTATTTCATATTCAATGTGGTCTATTTTTATTTTAATTTTCATTTCCACCTCCAGGGGGAAAGGGGTTGCTCTGGAAAGATGCTTTCTTCTCTCTCTTTTATGTATAAAAAGGAAGATAGAGCCAGGAGGAAGGGGAGGTCTTCTATTTCGCTTTTATGTCTGTATTCTTTTAAAAATTTATCAATGGTTCCTGTATTATAGGTTCCATCCCTGAATTCTTTAAGTTCTAAAATTTCTTTAAAAAAGGGTATGGTGGTGGAAATCCCTTCAATTTTGTATTCATCAAGAGCCCTTCTTGCCCTCTGGATGGTTTCTTCCCTGGTGCTTCCCCATACAATCAATTTTGAAAGGAGGGGGTCATAGTCCAGGGGGACTATAAAGTTTTCTCTTATTCCAGAGTCCACCCTTATTCCAGGTCCTGAAGGATTTTCCAGAAATAAGATTTTTCCAGGGGAAGGGGCAAAGTTTTTAAGGGGGTCTTCTGCATAAATTCTGCACTCCAAGGAATGCCCTTTAATTTTTATATCTTCCTGTTTTATCTTTAACTTTTCTCCAAAGGCAATTTTAATCTGCTCTTTTAAAAGGTCAATTCCCGTGACCATTTCAGTGATGGGATGCTCTACCTGAATTCTGGTATTCATTTCGAGGAAATAGAAATTCCCTTCCCTGTCCCTTAAAAATTCCACAGTTCCTGCGGAATCATAGCCAGCCATCTCTGCCACTTTCAGTGCAATTTCCCCTATTTCTCTTCTTTTTTCTTCATCCACGACCAGGGAAGGGGTTTCTTCAAGGATTTTTTGATGTCTTCTTTGAAGGGAACATTCCCTTTCCCCTAAATAAATTCTGTTTCCAAATTGGTCACAGAGTATCTGAACTTCTATATGTTTGGGTTCTTCTATGGCTTTTTCAATATAAATTGATGGGTCTCCAAAGTAAGAAAGGGCTTCCCTCTGGGCATTTTCAAAATGGGAGGGGAATTCCTCTTTGGTATTTATTGTCCTCATTCCCTTACCACCACCGCCTGCTGATGCTTTAAGAAGGACTGGAAAGCCTATTTCTTCAATTATTTTTAAGCCCTCTTCAATATTTTTAATGGGCTCCACAGTTCCAGGGATTATGGGAATTTGGTTTTTTATGGCTTCCCTTCGGGACTCTATTTTTGAACCCAGAAGTTTCATACTGGCTGGATTTGGTCCAATAAAAATTATCCTTTTTTCTCTGCAGAGGGAAGCAAATTCTGGATTTTCTGCCAGAAAGCCATAGCCAGGGTGTATAGCATCTGCCCCTATCTTTTTTGCCAGTTCCACAATTTCTTCCTTTTTGAGATAACTTAAACTGGCAGGGGCAGGTCCAATGTAGTGGGCTTCTTCTGCCATCAATACATGGGGGCTTAAACGATCCGCCTGGGAAAAGATTACTGCTGCTTTAATCCCCAGTTCCTTGCAAGCCCTTAATACCCTTAAGGCAATTTCTCCCCTGTTGGCAATTAAAATTTTCATAGAGGAATATTTCCGTGTTTTCTTTCAGGGTTTCTGTCCCTTTTGTTTATACAGGATCTTAAAGCTGAAATAAGTTTTTTCCTGGTCTGGGAAGGAAAGATAACCTCATCAATGTATCCTTTCTGGGCTGCTATATAGGGATTTGCAAACCTTTCAATATAACTTTCCACAAGTTTTTTTCTGGAAGTTTCAGGATTTTCATTTTTTTCAATTTCCTGTCTGTATAAAATATTTACTGCACCTTCTGGTCCCATAACTGCAATTTCAGCAGTGGGATAGGCAAA
The DNA here is from genome assembly GCA_037478515.1 of Thermoanaerobaculia bacterium. Taxonomy (GTDB): domain Bacteria; phylum Acidobacteriota; class Thermoanaerobaculia; order UBA2201; family UBA2201; genus JBBFMJ01. Next base: position 2,883 of record JBBFMJ010000148.1, on the reverse strand, counting down.
ATTTATGTCTGTCCTTATGTGTTTTGAGCCCATAACACAATAGGCACCACCATATGCCTTTCTTGTGATAACAGTTATCTTTGGAACAGTTGCTTCTGCAAGGGCATACAGGAGTTTTGCCCCATGCCTTATAATACCACCCCATTCCTGATCTGTTCCAGGCAGAAATCCAGGGACATCTTCAAAGATCAGTAAAGGAATGTTAAAGCAATCACAAAACCTTACAAATCTTGCCCCTTTATCGGAAGCATTTATGTCAAGACAGCCAGCCAGATGGGCTGGTTGATTTGCCACAATCCCCACAGAATAGCCAGCCAGGTTTCCAAAACCCACCACTATGTTTTTTGCATAGTCCTTATGGACTTCCAGAAAGGAATTTTCATCTAAAACCTTTACAATTAAGTCCTTTATATCATAGGGTTCCAGAGGGTTTGCTGGGATTAAATTGTTCAATTCTGCTTGTTCTTCCAACTTTTGCTCTTTAAATTCTTTTTTTGGGGGAAATTCTTTATTGTTTTGTGGAATATAGGTTAAAAGGTTTCTTATTAAAAATAGGGCTTCTGCATCATTTTCTGCTACAAAATGGGCAACTCCAGAGATGCTGGCATGGGTCTCTGCCCCTCCAAGTTTTTCCATAGTGACTTCTTCATGGGTCACTGTTTTTATAACTTCAGGTCCTGTCACAAACATATAGGATGTCCCTTTAACCATAATTACAAAATCAGTTATGGCAGGGGAGTAGACAGCCCCACCTGCACAGGGTCCCATAATGGCAGAAATCTGCGGGATTACTCCTGAAGCAAGGGTATTTCTCAAGAATACATCAGCATATCCAGCCAGAGATCCAACCCCTTCTTGGATCCTTGCACCACCTGAATCGTTGAGTCCAATTACAGGGGCACCATTTTTCATTGCCAGGTCCATAATTTTACAGACCTTCTGGGCATTTCTTTCACTCATAGTTCCACCAAAGACAGTGAAGTCCTGGGCAAAGACATAGACAAGGCGTCCATTTATAGTTCCATAGCCTGAGACAATCCCATCACCTAAAATCTTCTTTTTTTCCATATCAAAATCAGTGCAGGTATGTGTGGCAAATCTGTCCATTTCTTCAAAGGTTCCGGGGTCCAGAAGGAGTTCAATCCTTTCCCTTGCTGTGAGTTTTCCCTGTAAGTGCTGTTTCTTTATCCTTTCTTCTCCTCCACCTTTTAGTGAATCCTCATTTAATTTTTTAAGTTTCTCAAAATAGTCCTTGATTTCCATAGTTAAATTTTAATTTAATTTAATTTAAAAATCAAACATCAAAATATTATTTTGAATTAAAGATTTTTTAAGATAAAATATCTGGAATTTAATTTAAAGGAGTTTAATATGAAATTATTTAAGATTTTGTTTTTATTTTTACCTTTGAGTTTGTTTCCCTGCACCAATTTTTTAGTTACCCCTGGTGCTTCTGTGGATGGCTCATCTTTTATCTCTTACAGTGCTGATTCCCATGAACTTTATGGAGAACTGCAATATTTCCCTGCTGCTGACTGGCCAGAGGGAAGTTTTTATGAAGTGGTGGAAGTGGATACAAAGAAATATTTAGGAAGAATTCCCCAGGTTTCCCATACCTATGCAGTGGTGGGGCTTATGAATGAGCATCAGGTTTCCATTGGAGAGACAACCTTTGGTGGAAGAAAAGAATGTCAGGAGACAGAAGGAATCCTTGATTATGGAAATTTAATGATTCTGGCACTTCAGAGGGCAAAGACAGCAAGAGAAGCAATCCTTGTGATGGGGGAACTTCTGGAAAAATATGGTTATGCCTCTGAAGGGGAGACCTTTTCCATAGCAGACCCTCAGGAGGTCTGGATTATGGACCTCATTGGAAAAGGAAAAGGGGAAAAAGGGGCTGTCTGGGTTGCCCTAAGGATTCCTTATGGCTATGTCTCTGCCCATGCAAATCAGGCAAGGATAAGGCAGTTTCCTTTAAATGACCCTCAAAATTGTTTGTATGCAAAGGATGTGATTTCTTTTGCAAGGCAGAAAGGGTGGTTTTCAGGGAAGGATGAAGAATTCAGTTTTGTGGATGCCTATGCTCCACCAGATTTTGAAGCATTGAGGTTCTGTGAAGCAAGGGTGTGGTCCTTTTTCAGAAGAGTGGCTCCGAGCCAGAATATGGACCAGTACCTGGATTATGTAAGGGGAAATAAAAATGCAAAACCCTTGCCTTTATGGATTAAGCCAGATAAAAAAATTTCTCTTCAAGATATGTTTTCTTATATGAGGGACCATTTTGAAGGGACTGAATTTGATTTAAGTGCTGATATAGGAGCAGGACCTTTTCATCTTCCATACAGATGGAGACCTTTAACCTGGGAAATTGATGGGAAGAAATACTTTAATGAAAGGTCCACCTCTACACAGCAGACGGGCTATTCCTTTATATCTCAAATGAGAAAATGGCTCCCTGACCCCATCGGGGGTATTTTATGGTTTGGGCTGGATGATACAAACTCCACAGTTTATATTCCCTTTTATGCAGGAACCAAGGAAATCCCTAAACCCTTTGCAGTTGGAACCTGTGATTTTTCAAAATTTTGCTGGGATTCAGCTTTCTGGGTCTTTAATTTTGTGGCAAACTGGGCATATTCAAGGTATGAAGATATGATAAAAGACATAAAACAAGTTCAAAGGGAATTTGAAGGGAAATTTCTGGCAAATCAAAAAAATGTAGAGGAACTTGCACTAAAATATTATAATGAGTCACCGCAGAAGGCAGTTGAGTATTTGACAAACTATTCCAAAAAGGAAGCAGAAGTTGTATTTGAAAGGTGGAAAAAGCTGGGGGAATTTTTAATCTGGAAATACTTAGATGGAAATGTAAGGGATCCTCAG
>JBBFMJ010000147.1:2654-5129 GCA_037478515.1 Thermoanaerobaculia bacterium | reverse complement strand
GGGACAGGATGGCTTTTTTGAAGATTGGGAGGGAGAATTTGCCAGGATAAGAGCTGGACAGAATTTAAGAGGATATATAAAGCTTGAAAAAACAAAAAAGACCTATTCTGGAAGTGTTATAAATATTTCTGTTCAAAAGCACAAGGATGGAGATTTTGAGATAAATAAAGTGGAAACCGATCTCCCTTTCATAAAGATAGAATATAAAAAGGTACAAAATAATTACTACATAATAACTTTAAGTTATGAAGGGGAAATGGCAAAGGCAAACTATTCTGGTACCTTAAAAATTTATACAAATGACAAAGAAAGGCCTCTTATTACAAAGCCATTTCTTGTAAACATAGGACTGGAAAACCCAGCTCCAAATATTAACCAGAGAACAATACCTTTTAATAGAAATTTGGAATTAAAAAATCCACCTCAAAAATTGGAGGATAAAAAATGAAAAAGACCTTAAAATTTTTTCCCATAACTGCTATCCCTGCAATTTTGACCTTGCTTTTCTTATCTCTGCATTTTAAATTTTTAAATTTTTCTTTCTATTTCCTAAAGGGAACTCTTAAAGGATTCTTTGGGATAGTGGTTTTGCTTTTTCAACTTTGAATTTTTATTTCTTTTAGATTTAAAAAAGACCTGGAAAAAATCTAATTTTAAGATTTATTTAAATTTTGCTTGACAAATTATCCATTTAATATTATTATATTTAAAGTGCCCAGGTAGCTCAGTCGGTAGAGCGAGGGACTGAAAATCCCTGCGTTGGCGGTTCGATTCCGTCCCTGGGCATATTTTTTTATGGAATTTGAAAGACCTATAGTAGAAATTAAGAGAAAACTTGAAGAACTCTCCTCTCTCCCCCTCACAAAAGAAAGAGATAAAGAGATAAAGAAACTTAAAGAAAAACTTGAAAAAACTACCAGAGAAATCTATTCCAATCTTTCCCCCTATCAGATAATTCAGATTTCAAGACATCCTTTAAGACCTTATACCCTGGATTATATTGATAATTTTATTGAAGATTTTGTAGAACTTCATGGAGACCGATACTGGGGAGATGATCCTGCCATAGTGGCTGGATTTGGATTCTTTGAAAAAATACCCGTGGCTTTAATTGGACAACAAAAAGGCAGGACTACTCAGGAAAAGATAAAGAGAAATTTTGGAATGCCCCATCCAGAGGGTTATAGAAAAGCCAGAAGAATAATGAAACTGGCTGAAAAATTTAAAAGGCCTGTTATTTCCTTTGTGGATACTCCCGGTGCCTTCCCTGGTATTGGAGCGGAGGAAAGGGGACAGGCAGAAGCAATTGCCTCAAACCTTCTTGAAATGGCTCGTCTTAAAGTACCCCTTCTGGTATGCATAATTGGGGAAGGCGGAAGCGGTGGTGCCCTTGCCATTGCTATGGGAGACAGGGTATTGATGATGGAATATTCTATCTATTCCGTCATATCTGCTGAAGGGTGTTCTTCCATACTTTTTAAGTCCCAAGAACCAAAATTTGTAGAGGAAGCTGCCAAAAATCTGAGATTGACTTCTGCTGACCTGAAAGAATTTGGAATAATTGATGAGATAATCCCTGAGCCCTTGGGTGGAGCCCATTCCAATCAGGAAGAGGCAATTTTAAATGTAAGGGAAGCCATAAAAAGAAATCTGGAGGAACTCCTCAAATACAATCAGGAGGAACTCCTAAAAAGGAGATATGAAAAGTTTCGCAGGATGGGTATATACTGGGAAGAGTAAGGAAAAAGCCTTTCTTCAGGATAAATTTCCCACATCAGAGAATAAATATCCCCCCTTTATTGAAAGAATAATGAGAAGGAGGGGTATAAAGAAAGATGAATTTGAATCCTTCTTGAATCCAAAAAAGGAAAATCTTTTCCCATATCATCGATGGGAAAACCTCAATAAAGCCATTGAGTTAATCCACTGGGCAGTTAAAGGTAAAAAAAAAATACATATCCATAGTGATTATGATGTAGATGGAATAACCTCCCTTTCAATGCTTTGCGCTGGCATAAGACAATTTGGGGGAGATTTTTCTTATACTATTTCAAATAGATTTAAAGGGGGTTATGGAATTCCAGAAGAAATAGTTGAAAATTGTTTCAATAATAGATGCGAGCTTTTTGTCTCTCTGGATTGCGGGACCTCTTCCTTTTCCATACATGAAAGGTTAAAAAGATTTAAAATACCTACCCTAATAATTGATCACCATCCCCTCCTTGAAAAACCTGAGCCCTGGGTAAATCTTTGCAACACTCATCTTAAAGATTGCCCTGAAGCCCTTTCCAAACTCTCTTCAGCAGGGATAGTTTTCAAACTACTGGAAGGGCTTTACGACTCTTTTAATTCAAAATTTCCCTATAATTCTTTTCTTCGCCTCACTGCTTTAGGGCTTGCTCAGGATATTGTAGAAATGCTGGGGGAAAACCACTCCCTGGTTTCTCTGGGGATGAAAGAAATCCCCTCCACAAA
>JBBFMJ010000147.1:2178-2644 GCA_037478515.1 Thermoanaerobaculia bacterium | reverse complement strand
AACAATCTATTTCTTATAGAACTCTTAAAAGTTTCAGGGCTTTATGGAAAAGCTTTAAATTCCCATCATCTTTATTTTCGCCTTGGTCCAAGGCTGAATGCCCCTGGCAGAATGGACGATGCCACTTTTTTAATAGACCTTTTTCTTTACCCGGAAAAGAAAAAAGTTGAGGAAGGAATTGAAAGGATAGAAAAATATAACAGGTTAAGACAGGAAACTCAGGAAAGGGTATTTAAAGAAGCCCTAAAAGAAGTTGAGGGAGAAAAAATAATTGTGACATACAAACCCCACTGGCACCTCGGGGTTTTAGGTCTTGTTGCATCAAAACTGGTGCAGAAGACGGGAAAAATTTCCTTCTGTCTTTCCAAGGAAGGAGATATTTTAAAAGGTTCTGGAAGGTCTCTGCCTGACATTTCCTTGATAGAAATTCTTCAAAGGAGTAAAAATCACTTGGAAAATTATGGAG
>JBBFMJ010000147.1:1879-2168 GCA_037478515.1 Thermoanaerobaculia bacterium | reverse complement strand
CACTCCATGGCTTGCGGGATATCTCTAAAAGAAAATAAAATAGAGGACTTCAGGCAAAATCTAAAAGAGATATCAGAGGGGTATGAATTTAAAGAAAGGATACTGGAAATAGAGGAAGAAATAACCTTTAAAGAATTCATTGAAGGTTTCCCTTACCTTTTAAGGATGGAACCCTTCGGAAACAAAAATCCAAGGCCACTCTTTCTTTCCCACAATGTAAGCATAATGGAAGAACCAAAAAAAATAAATAATCTCTATTTCATTAAACTTGTTCAAGGAAAGGAAGTAA
>JBBFMJ010000147.1:0-1869 GCA_037478515.1 Thermoanaerobaculia bacterium | reverse complement strand
GAATTGGCTTTGATTTGGAAAATTTTGAATTTCCCAGAGAATTTTCCTTAATCTATTTCCCTTCTTTTTTTGAAGACAAGATTTCCCTTCAAATCTATGGTATTTTAAAAGTATGAAACTGACATTAAAAAGAGAATACCTGTTAATTATAATACTTCTTTATACAATATTTTTGCTCCTCCAATTAAAACCAAAAAAAAATGATTGGGAAAAGAAAAACATCCCCGTTCCAGAGAAAGAGAGGGAAGAAATAACCAGAGTTACAAAAGATTTTTCCTTTACAGAAACCAGAAACGAAAAAATCCTCTTTCAACTTTATGCAAAGGAAGTTTTGGCTCAAAAAGAGACACTTCTTTTTTTAAAAGATGTAATTATGACTTTTTTCATCAAGGAAGGAAAACTGACAATAAATTGTCAGGAAGCCAAATTTGATGTAGAAAAAAAGGATGCAGAGATAACTGGGAATGTAATGGCAGAATTTCCCTCAGGTTTAAAAATCTGGACTGAAAATATCTCCTATCACCATAGCAAAGGGATTATGGAAGGCCTTTTGACATTAAATATTCAATTTGAAAATTATAGTGGAAAATGCAATGAGGTTCAGATTGACATTTTTTCAGAAAACTTCTTTTTAAAGGAACTCCATATTCAGTCCAGGGAAGTTTATATTTATCTGCCTTCGGCAAAGGGGAATTTTAAAAATTTAAGTTTTTTTTCAAAGGAAAGGGCTTTTTTTATTTATAAAGAAAATATATTAACTATGGAATCCTTTAATATAAATAATCAGGAAGAAAAGATTTTTATAAAGGGTGAATGTTTCTGGGGAAGTTTTAAAAGAGAAAAAAATTATGTATTTTATTCGGATCTCTTTGAAGGCGAATTTGAAAAGGAAGGACTAAAGCCAATTTTCTTTAAATTTGATAAGGGGACAAAACTTTATTCTATGGAGGGAAATTTATCCATAAATTCAGAAAATTGCCTTATTTACTTTGAGGAAGGGAATCCCTCAATTTTAAGCTTCAACAATTCCATAGAATTAGAGAGGGAAAATGATAGGATTTATTGTGATGTGATAAATGCCTATTTTAAGGAAAAGGATTTGGACCTGGTTTTTTTTGGAGATTATGTAATTTTATGTGTACAGGGCTGGTATATTACCTGTGATAGTATGAATTATTTAAAGAAAACTGAGACATTGCTTTTGAAGGGAAGGACCTCCAGTTCCAAGGGATATATTAAAGCAAAATCTGATTGGATGAAAATTGAGGAAAAAGGAGAAAAGATAATTTTTGGAGGGGGAGTTGAAATGGAAGATCTCAGCAGAGGGATAAAAATAAAAAGCAAAGAATGCACCTATGAAGATAAACAAAAAAAGGCAGCATTCAGGGAAAAGGTAATTGCCTGGACAGAGGATTACACTTTAAAAGGCCAGAGAATGGAACTTTTTGAAGCAAGGATTGTGGCAGAAGGAAAAGCAGAAATCACAAACCTGAAGGAAAACCTCAATTTAAAGGCAGATAAAATCTTTATAAATCAAAAAGAAGAAAGGGTGGAAGCACTGGGTTCTGTCTTCCTTCAAAGTGATAAATACTTTATAGAGGGCTACTTCCTTCAAATCTTTAGAAAAGATAGTAAATTTGAGAGGTTCTTATTTTCTGATTTAATAAATTTTTATACAGAAGATAAAAAACAAAAAGGAAAGGGAGAAATACTGGATTTATACCCTGATAAAAACTTAATTATTCTGGAAGGTTGTCCTGCCCTTCTGGAAGATGAAGTTCAGGGAAAAATTGAGGCAAATCAGATAATAATTCTTAAAGAAACCTCAGAAATTTTTATAGTAGATCCAAAAAAGGGTAAGGTAACCTA
>JBBFMJ010000146.1:0-5131 GCA_037478515.1 Thermoanaerobaculia bacterium | reverse complement strand
CTCAAAAACAATATAAATTATAATTCAAATTTAATTATAACAGAAATTAAAAAAAATTAATTTTAAATCAAGAAAAAAAGATTATTTTAAATAAAAGCTCAGTAAAAAACTCCTTCCCATCTGGGGAACTGCCTTTTCATCTCCCTGGGGTATATAATTCTCATCTGTTAAATTTTCAATTTTAAAAGAAAAATACATATTTTCATTTAAATAAAAATTTGTACCCAGATTTAGCACAAAATAACCATCCCTTTCCACTTCATTGGGCCCTGGATTTTTTAACTTATCTGAAAGGGTAAAAAATAGGAAGGGTTCAAATTTGCTAAATTTTTTATAAAAGCCAGCATTTAAAGTGAGGGGCTTCTGGTCATCAATATCCTCCCCTGTCTTTTTATTTTCACCCCTGCTTGAAGAGATATTTAAAAAGTAAAATTCGCCCTGCAAATATAAACTTCCTGATAAAATCTCCACTTCATCCGTATTTTTGTAGGAATATAAGTCCTTTGAAACCTTATACCTTTCAATATAATTTTTTGCATCTTTATAGGAAATGGATAAACCTGCTTCATTTTTATTAAATTTTTTTCTCAATTGCAATGATATTCCATATCCCTTTTCTGATTTCAAATTTTCATTTCCTTGAACATAGCCCCTTGCTGTCATTCCAGTATAAAATAGCTCTTCAATTGAGGGAAATCTATAAATATTATAAATTGAAAAATCAAAATTTATCTTTCCTTCCTTTGAAATTTTTAAAAATAAGCCAGGAATTGTCTCTTCTTTTTCCTTGTCCTTATTTGTGCCATTAAAATAATTTACCCTCAAACCAGCAAATAGTTTAATGGATTTGTTTAAATAATTTTCATAGGAAGAAAATAATGATAAATCATACTTTGAAGCATCTTTTAGGGGATCATAAAATCCACTGGTCAATCTGTTGTTTGCATAAAATAAAGGATAAGAATTTGTCTCAAAACCAAAAGAAAATTTTTCTTTGAAATAAAACAATTTTCCCTGAATATTTAGGGATTTAAAAAAACTCCTTTCTTTTGTGGTGGTTGTTTCCAGGTCCTGATAGTAAGTTCCAAATTGATAATTTAAATTTTTATAAGAACCCCTGAGGCCAAGGATATGTAAATTATTTTCAGGGTAGTCCGTTTTATCACTGGATAAAAATGGCTTCCCTATATCCCAACCCCTTGTTAGAAGGAAATCTAAAAAATTTATACTCTCCACTCCTTCAAACTTAAAACTCCCCACCAGATTTGCTCTTTTAAAATACCCCAGTTGTTTTTCCCCTGCCCCATCCCAATAATAATCTGCCTCCTGATATCCAGTGAAAATATTTAATTTTTCATTTGAGTAAAGAGCAGAAATTGACTTATTTTTATTATTTGTTCCATAAGAAATGTGAGCACTTAAATTTTCTTTAAAAATTTGTGGAAATTCAAAGTCAACTGCTGCCCCCATTGCATTTGAACCATGTGTAAACCCTAAACCTGTTTCATACAAATTAAGAGAAGTAAATAAATCAGGATGGAAAGTTCCAAAATCAGTTCCGGCTCGCCTTAAACCCTCAATTTTATAACCCATAACTTCCACCTGCACCCTTTGCTTTGCCATACCAGAAATGGAAATTGTCTGGAAAGCCCCTCCCAGTCCATTTAAATGGATATTAGGAATTAAAGTCAGATTTTCTGAAAGAGTTGCCTTTGGAATTTCCATTATTTTATTTGGAACATAAGAAGAAGTAGCCCCTGGTGGTTCTATGGTTACCTCCTCTCCAAAGGTTTTTATTATAATTTTTACGAGATAATCTTTAAAATTTATTTTATAGACACCATTTAAAATTATCACTTCATAAACACCCTCTTTTAAAGGGAAAGAAAACCTCCCTTCTTCATCAGTTATGGTGGAAGGACCATCCTTTAATTGAACCTCTACCCTGGAAAGGGGGTTTCCTTTCTGATCCACTAAAATCCCCTCAATGGAAGAAAAGAGATTAAAGCAAAATAAGAGAAAAAGAAAAAAATAAACCTTCACAAAGAACCTCCTTTTATAAAAAAAAGAGGGGCATTTTACATGCCCCTAAAATGATACCCCCTTTTTTAAAGCCATAGTTTGTGAAATTCTTCACAATATACCATAAAAAATTTGCCCTTGTCAAGTAGAATTTTACCTCAAACAGGTCTGGGACCTTCCTCCATCTATGGAAATTGTCTCACCCGTTATCCAGCCCGCTTTGTCAGAACACAAAAAATAAATAAGTTCAGCCACCTCTTCTGGCTCTCCAACCCTTCCTAAAGGATGGGTATTTTTTGAATTTTCTATAAATTTTTTATAATTTTCCTCATCCATCCCTCCTCTTCTATGCAAATTTGTAATAACAACCCCTGGATTTACGGCATTTACCCTGATTGAATGTGGAGCAAGTTCTAAGGACAGGCACCTGGTCATATGGTCAAGGGCTGCTTTGGATGTGCAATAGGATAAAACATTTGGAAATGCCCTTTTACCTGTAACCGATGAAACATTTAAAATAGAGCCCCTTGCCTTCTTTAAAAGTGGAAGCAAAAATTTAATTAAATGGAAAGGGGCATATAAATTTATCTCCATCATTTCCTTAAAACCTTTGAGGTCTTCCTTTTCAATACTGGCATTTTTTATTATGCCAGCACAATTTATAAGGGCATTTAGATAATCTGCCTTTGAAAATACAAAATCTGAAAGGGCTTTCCTTTCCTTTTCTTTTTTGAGATCACAGGGAAAGATAAGGGCTTTATCTTTAAATTTTTCATTAAAAAATCCAAGTTCTCCCCTATTTCTCCCTGTCAAAAAGCAAAAATAACCCTTTTTTAAAAAGAGCAAAGCTGTTGCTTTACCAATACCAGAAGTGGAACCAGTTATCAAAGCATATTTTTTTTCCATAAAATTAATATAGCATAAATTTTCATAATATTTTAAAATATTACTTATGAATTTAGAAAAGGAAATAGAAAAGATAATCCAGGCAGAATCCTATGACCCTTTTAAGGTTTTAGGTGCCCATCCAGTAAACAAGGATGGAAAAAGGATTGTATTTGTAAGGGTATTCCATCCCTGGGCAAAGGAAGCATTTATTTTAAAGGACGGACAAAGATTTAAAATGGATAAATTAAGGGATGGATTTTTTACACTGGAATTTTTAGAAGAAAAAAAGGCCTTCCCTTATAGGGTCTTTATAATTCCCCATTATGGAAACCCCTTTGAATATGATGACCCTTACAGATTCCTCCCAGTTTTAACTGATTATGATAAACACTTATTCAATGAAGGAAACCATTTAAAAGTTTATGAAAAATTAGGGGCTCATATAATTCAGCATCAAGGAGTTTGGGGTTGTCATTTTGCTTTATGGGCTCCAAATGCAAAAAGGGTATCAGTTATATCTGATTTTAATGCATGGGATGGAAGAATACACCAAATGAGGGTTCTTGGCTCCTCAGGTATATGGGAAATTTTCATTCCAGGGGTTGTGGAAGGGGAAAAATATAAGTATGAGATAAAAATTAAAGAAGGACATCTACTGATTAAATCTGACCCTTATGGTTTTTATACAGAAAAAAGACCAAAGACCGCTTCCATTGTCTATTCCCTTGATGGTTTTAAATGGGAAGATGAAGAGTATATAAAAAAAAGGGAGCAAAAAAATCAAATTAAAGAACCAATCTCAATTTATGAGGTTCATCTGGGATCTTTTAAAAGGGTTGTGGAAGAGGGAAACAGGTTTCTAACTTATAAAGAAGCAGCCCAGGAGCTGATTTCTTATGTAAAGGAAATGGGATTTACACATATTGAATTTCTTCCACTGGCTGAACATTCCCTTGATGAGTCCTGGGGCTATCAGGTGACTGGTTATTTTTCCCCTACTTCCAGATATGGAACTCCAAAGGAACTTATGGAATTTGTAAATCAGGCACACAAAAATGATATTGGTGTAATTCTGGACTGGGTACCAGGGCATTTTCCCACTGACGGGCACGGGCTTTCTGGCTTTGATGGAACTGCCCTTTATGAACATCAGGACCCAAAAAAGGGCTTCCACCCTGACTGGAAGACAGCAATTTTTAATTTTGGAAGAAATGAAGTTAGAAATTTTTTGATTTCCAATGCCCTTTACTGGTTTGATAAATACCACATAGATGGACTCCGGGTGGATGCAGTTGCCTCAATGCTTTACCTTGACTATTCCAGAAAGGAAGGGGAATGGATTCCAAATATCTATGGTGGAAGGGAAAACTTAGAGGCAATTGACTTTTTAAAAAGGGTAAATGAAATTGCCCATCAGAGGTTCCCCGGAATTATGATGATTGCAGAAGAATCAACTGCCTTCCCAATGGTTTCAAAACCCACTTACCTTGGCGGCCTTGGTTTTACTTTTAAATGGAATATGGGCTGGATGCATGACACTTTAAGGTATTTTTCAAAGGACCCAATCTTTAGAAAATACCATCACAATGATTTAACCTTTTCCCTTCTCTATGCCTTTTCTGAAAATTTTATTCTACCTTTATCCCATGATGAGGTTGTACATGGAAAGGGCTCCCTAATTGGTAAAATGCCCGGGGACTGGTGGCAGAAGTTTGCAAACCTGAGACTTTTATTTTTATTTTTATTTACACATCCAGGTAAAAAATTACTCTTTATGGGTTCAGAATTCGGGCAGTTTGATGAATGGAGCGAAAAAAAGTCCCTTGACTGGCATCTTCTTTCCTTCCCCACACACAGAGGGGTTCAAAAACTTGTAAAGGATTTAAACAATTTATATAAAAATGAAAGAGCCCTATGGATAAATGACACTTCCTTTGAGGGCTTCCAGTGGATCTGCCATGAAGATATAGAAAATTCAGTTATTTCTTTTTTGAGAAAAGATGATAGAGGAAATTTTCTGGTGGTTGTTTTAAATTTTACGCCTGTTGTGAGGGAAAATTACAGAATTGGGGTTCCCCAAAAGGGTTTTTATAAAGAATTGATAAACACTGACTCTGAAATTTATTATGGCTCCAATGTGGGAAACTCTGGTGGTGTCTGGGCAGAAGACAAGCCCTGGTACCTCCACCCCTATTCAATTTCTTTAAAACTCCCCCCCCTT
>JBBFMJ010000145.1:0-5156 GCA_037478515.1 Thermoanaerobaculia bacterium | reverse complement strand
GAGGATTTCTATGAAAACCATTATCCCTATCACAATTTTTATGGTCCTTATGGTCCTTATTTTAACCCGGCTTGCCATAAAAGCCCACCTTTCCAAAGTCTCCACAGGAGAAGAAGGTATTGTGGGAGAAGTGGGCAAAACTATAACGGAGGTTTCAAGGGAAGGTAAAGTATTTGTACATGGCGAGTACTGGAATGCTTATTCCGATGAGACAATCCCCCCAGATACACAAATCAAGGTAATAAAAGTTGAGGGAATGAGGTTAAAAGTTCAAAAAATAAAGGAGGAATTATGAGTCAAGGTATCTTTTTTGTAATTATTTTATTTGTATTTTATCTACTGCAATGTATTAAAATTTTAAAAGAGTACGAAAGGGGTGTAATTTTCAGATTGGGAAGGATAAGGCAGAAACCAGCAGGTCCTGGACTTATCTGGATATGGTGGCCCATTGATAAGATGCTGAAGGTCTCTTTAAGAACTGTAGTTATGGACGTTCCCCCTCAGGATGTGGTTACAAAGGATAATGTTTCAGTAAAAGTCAATGCCGTGGTCTATTTCAGGGTTATTGATCCGATAAAATCAATTATTGAAGTGGAAAATTATATGTATGCCACATCCCAGCTTGCCCAGACCACTTTAAGGTCTGTTTTAGGACAAGTGGAACTGGATGAACTCCTTTCCCAGAGAGAAAAACTAAACTTACACCTTCAAGAAATTCTTGATAAACACACAGACCCCTGGGGTATCAAGGTTTCCAATGTGGAAGTAAAACATGTAGACCTTCCCCAGGAAATGATAAGGGCAATTGCAAAACAGGCAGAAGCCGAAAGGGAGAGAAGGGGAAAGGTTATCCATGCAGAAGGAGAATATCAGGCATCTATGAAACTGAAAGAAGCTGCTGATGTAATAGCCAAAGAGCCCATTGCCTTGCAGCTTAGATACCTACAAACCTTAACAGAGATTGCCACTGAAAAAAATTCCACCATTATTTTCCCCCTTCCCATAAATATTTTTGAGGCATTCATTAAAAAGTGAAAGTTTTAACTACCCCTTCCATCTTAAAAATTTTTAAGGAGCAGCAAGATTTCCTGAAGGGAAGAGGTGTAGAATTTTTCTTTCTTCAAAAGGGAATGCCCAAGATAAAATATGACCTTTGGATTTTGAAAAAAGAAGAGGAAGGGGAAGAAAATTTAAAGACCATAGAGGATCCCTTACTAAAAATAATCCTTACAGATAAAGTAAAAGAAAAGAACCTGGAAGAAAAAATATTTTACTTTCCAGAAAGTTTATTTCAGAAGGATTTTAAAATTTCCTGGGAAATAATAGAGCAGCATTTTAATATTTCCAGAAAACATACCCTTCTTAAAGTTCAGGTGGATTTACTCAAAAGCGTTGAAAGTCTATTCCTAACCCAGGAATTGGATAAAGTGATTTCAGAAATCCTGGAATCCATTTGCAAAGTATTACCCTCCAAGGGAACCAGTTTTCTTCTCCTAAGGGATTATAAAAAATCTTCCTATGAAATGTATCTTCCATTGCATCAGAAAAGACAAGCACTGGAAAAACCCAAATACACCTTCCACCCTGAATTTTTGGATGAAATCCTTTATTCAGAAAAACCCTATGCCTATATAGAGGACCCAAATAATCCGGAAAAGAAACTTTTAGCCCTTCCCATCAAGGGAACCCAGAGGGGAAATGCCCTGGCTTTGATTAGCATTGAAAATGAAATTGAAGAAGAACTTTTATATCTGGCTTCTAATTTTGCCCTGGAGCTATCTTCGGTTCTGGAAAACCTTCTCCTTTTTATTGAAACAAAAGAACTTACTGTAAAGGATGACCTCACCCAGGCATATAACAGGAGGTATTTTGAAGCATTCATTGATGAGGAACTGGAAAGGGCAAAAAGATATGGAACCACCTTTTCAATTATTTTTTTGGATCTGGATGATTTAAAAAGTGTAAATAACAAATATGGGCACCTTATGGGTTCCAGAACCCTTCAGGAAGTGGCAAAGAGGATAATTTCTTCTGTAAGAAATGTAGACAGGGTTATGAGGTTTGGGGGAGATGAGTTTTGCATAATCCTTCCCTATACCCATACAGAAGAAGCCCTCATTGTAGCCAACAGGGTAAGGGAAGCCATTGCTGAAAAACCCTTTTACCTTTCCCCAAATGTGGAAGTGGCAATAACTGTTTCTATGGGAATTGCTACCTTTCCCGATCATGGAAGGACAAAGGAAACCCTTATAGCAAAGGCAGACCAAGCAATGTTTGAAGTCAAACAAAAGAAAAAGAATGCAGTGGCTATAGCAAAAAATGTCTGAAACATTAACACTACAGGGAAATATAGATAATCTTCCAGAACTCCTTCGGACCGTGATGTCAAATCAGGGAATTGTAAGTTTAAGATTAAAGAGGGATGCTTTGGAATCCACTTTTTACTTTGAAGACGGCAAAATAGTGAGTGCCATTACCAATGACCCCGATTTTCACCTTCCAGAAATCCTCTTTACAAAAGGAGAAATTGATTACGAAACCTATGTAAAAATACAGGAGTATTTGAGAAAAAAGATGAATTTGGTAAGTGCCCTCCAGGAAAGCGGTGCCTTAAGCCCCGATGATTTTTTAAGGGCTATGGAAATGCAAGTTCAGGAAATTTTAAACTTTACTTTAAGGTGGATTTCTGGGACCTATACTGTATCCTTTCTGGAAAAACTTCCCGAAAATCTTTTGCCTTTGAGAACCAATACTGAGAGGTTAATTCTCAATGCTATAAGACAGATCCAGAGATTTTCCAGTGTAAAAAAAGGCATTGGCTCTTTTCAAAAATATTTTATAAAAACTCCAGAGCAGGATGCCCGATTATACAAAATTGAACTCAAAGATGAAGAAAACTATATTTTAGGGCTTTTTGAAGAGAGGAAATCCATCTCAGAGGTCTTAAATCTATCCTACCTTTCCAATTTTGAAACATTAAAAATTATCTGGGGACTTTTTGTATTAAATTTTATAAAAGAAGAGTTAGAAGAGGACAGAAGCAAAACAGAGGAAAGGGAAAAAGAATACCTTAAAATGGCAATGCTTGAATCCTACAATAATGCCTTTTCCACTATTTACAAGGAATTATACCAGCTTGAAGGGGAGGATGCGGAACTTCTTCTCAATGAAGCAATGGCAAAACTCAGCCCTGAATATAAAAAAATTATTTCAGGAAATATTTTATCCCTGGATGGACGTTTTGATTATGATATGATAACTCAATATCTTTATAAAGAAAAAATTCAAGATCATTTGCAGTTTCTTCAGGACTTTTTAAATGAAGTGCTATACTCCTGGATACTTCTTATAAGGTTAAAGTATGGAAACAAACTGGAAGATGTCCTGGAAAAGGCAATTTCTGAAATCAGGGAGACCTAATGGAAAAAAATTTTCCCCACTGGCTTTCAAAAAAAATTAACTGGAATAATATGGTGGAATTGCAAAAAAAATTAAGAGAAGGTAAGGTTCATACCATCTGTGAAGAAGCCAGGTGCCCGAATATCTCAGAATGCTTTTCCTCAAAAACTGCTTCTTTTTTAATCCTTGGAAATCATTGCACAAGGGGTTGTGCATTCTGTAATGTAAGCAGAGGAAAACCATCAAAAGTTAATGGAGAAGAGATCCTGGAAATAGGTCATATTGTAAGGGAATTGAGGCTGACCTATGTGGTTATAACTTCTGTAACCAGAGACGACCTTCCCGATGGAGGGGCAGAACATTTTGCAAAAACTGTGAAACATTTGAAAAACATAAACCCTTCTTTGAAAGTGGATGTACTGGTACCTGATTTTAGAGGGGATAAGGAAGCTTTAAAAAAGGTCTTAGAGGCTGAGCCCGATGTTTTTTCTCATAATATCGAAACAGTAAGGCGCCTTACAAAGACAGCAAGAAGTATAAATAGCAACTATGAGACCTCTTTGCAGGTAATCAGGGAAGCCAGAGATTCCAAAAGGGTAAGATTTATAAAGTCAGGGCTTATGGTGGGACTTGGAGAGGAACCCTCCGAAATAAAAGAAACGCTCCTGGACCTTAAAAATTCAGGTTGCAATGTAATAACCATAGGACAGTATTTAAGACCCAATAGAAACTGCCTTCCTGTGGTCAGGTATGTGGAACCCCATCAATTTGAAAAATATGAAAAATGGGCAAAAGAAATGGGGTTTGAAAAAGTCCTTTCAGGTCCCTATGTAAGGTCTTCCTACCGCCTCAAGGAATTATTTGATTAAAATGCAACACTTTTATATAATAAATCGTATTAAAAAGGAATGGGAGGTTTGATGAGAAAAGGTTTATTTTTTTTATTTTTATTTTATTCAATTTCCTTTATTTTTTCTCAGGTTACAGGAGAAGGAAAACCAGTGGCCTTTGTTCCTGAAAATATTCACGATATGGGAAATATTTTAAAAGGTACAAAAATACAGTACTCCTTCACTATAAAAAATACAGGCACAGCACCCCTTAAGATTTTTAAAGCTCAGCCAGGTTGAGGGTGCACGGTCACAAATTATGACCGCGAAATCCCCCCCGGTGGGGAGGGCAAAATAACCGCAGTGATTGAGACAAAAAATTTAAGAACAGGACTGATTCAAAAAAACATAAATGTGGAAACCAACGATGAAAACAACAGAAATTTTGTACTTACCCTAAAAGCAAATCTGATTACCTATCTTGAAATTACACCAGAATATTTAAATATAAATGTAACCAAGGGCGAAGAAGGAAGGGCTTCTGCAAACATTATTTCTAAAAAATACCCTGACTTTAAAATTCTTAAAATTTCCATAGACAATTCAAAAATAAAATATGAAATTTCAAATCCCTCTGATGAAAAGGCAAAACTTGAAAAAGGTTACACAATTACCATAATAGCACCCCCTGATCTGGAACCAAATATTTATAATGGAAAAATAACTTTGATAACTGACATAAAAGAGCAACCAGAGGCAGAATTTTATTACAACATTAATATTATGGATATCATTACAGTAAGTCCACCAAATATATCTTTAAATGTTTTCAATAGAATTTTAAAGGTAACCGCCCTGGAGGATATTCCTGTTTATGAAAGCAGTGCGCCCCAGGCACCCGTGGTGGGGACACTTTTAAAGGGACAG
>JBBFMJ010000144.1:0-5215 GCA_037478515.1 Thermoanaerobaculia bacterium | reverse complement strand
AATATAAAGGTTTGCATTGTGGCAGCAATAAGCCCTAAGGCCATCATTGGAAGGGGGGCAAAGATTGGTGCCATATTTGAAATAAAACCAGAAATTGTGTGTTCTCCAAACATATTTCCATAAAGACGGAGCCCCAGGGAAAGTGCCCTTACACTATGGGATATGACTTCCACAGGGAAAATAATTATTGCCATTGCCAGCATGGGACCTAAAAATTGTTTAATATAACCTGCTTTATGCTTTGATATACCCTGAATGTGGTAAAGAAAAAAGGCAGTGAGGGAAAGGGCAAAGGTGGTGTTCGGATTTGAAGTGGCTGGGTTTAAAAAGAAAAAAAGCCCTGAAATGTTGCAAAAAAATATAAAAAAGGCAAAGGCACCTACAATGGGGAGGAATTTTTCCCCTGCCCTGTGCCCGATTATATCATCCATCATATCCATAAGCCCCTTTACTACCACTTCTACCATACTTTGAATTCTGGAAGGTCTTTCAATACCCATCCTTAAAATATACCTTTTTAGTATAAGTGAAAAAACTGTAAGAAGAATTAAAACAAAAATTCCATTTAAAATATGGTCTGGGACCTCAAAACCAAACAAATCTTTAAACCAAGGGTTTACAAGCCCATAAAAAATGGAGTGCTCATGCATTTAAAATCTCCTTAAAAATCATAATTATTAATGATACCACAAAAATGGTGTAGCCCAAAATGGTATAAATTATGGACTTTGAAAAAAGTATAATTAAAGTACAAATTGTTAAAAAAACAATAAAAAAGAGGGCTATTTTTAAATTTAATTTTTTTGTACTTCCTGTTAAAGAATAAACCAGATGGTATGTCATTTCAAAGGAAGAAATGCCTAAAAGCGAACCCAAAGAAAGGGAGAAAATTTCCTTTAAATCTCCTTTAAATGCAGCATATAAAGCCAGAATCAAGGTAAAAAATACAGTTAAAAGGTAAAGAATTTCTCTTTTAAACTTAATTTCCATTTTGAAATACTTCTGCTGAGTTTTTTCCCTTTGCCTTTGCCTGAAGGAGTGCTTTGTCTGCACATCCAATTAAATTTATCATATCCTGGCTATGGGTTGGGAAGGAAGCCCCTCCAATGGAAATCCTTATATTTATTTCTATAACCTTCCCCTCGGTATCTATTTTAAATTTATGTTCTGAAATATTTTTTCTGATCCTTTCCAGGACATCTCTTAACCTCTCTTCTTTTATGGAAGGAAAAAAGAGGGCAAATTCATCTCCACCATATCTGAAAATCATATCCACATCCTTTCTTATCTGACCGTTTACAGCCCTTACCAGTTCCTGAAGCACCACATCCCCTGCCAGGTGCCCCAATTTATCATTTATTTCTTTAAAATTATCCAGATCCATAATGGCAATGGAAAAATTGTTTTTAAGTCGGCTATATTTTTTTATTTCCTTTTCCAAAACTTCCTTGAAATACCTGAAATTATATGCATCCGTTAAAGGATCCTTGATGCTCATATTGTGTAATTTTTCATAGGTACTTATGATGGTTAAGGAATAACTTGCCTGATTTGCAAAAAGTTGAAGAAGGGATATCTTTTCTTCAAGGTCCTGGCTGTATTTAAGCCCTTCCACCTGAAGAAAACCTAATAGTTCCTTTTGGGCTTCCAGGGGAATATAAATGGTTCCAAGGATATGGTCCTCTGAAACCTGCATTTCCTTTCCATATTTCCTTAAAATATATTCCTTTGGAAAGATAACATAGGCCTTTAAAATATTTTTAGAATCTTTCCAGAGGGAAAAGATTTCCTCTTCTGGAATCTTTTCATCCTTTATCCTTTCCCATATTCTTTCAAAGCCAAACTGTGCCTTTGGAACAAAGACCTTTTCTTCTTTTTGATAAGTTGAAATAAGTACCCATTTTACATTCAGTATCTTATGCAAACCTTCAGCAATCCTTTGAAGGACACTGTAGATATCTGATTTTAATGTTATCTCATAACTTATGTTTAAAAGATTGGATAGAATCTGGGAGTCCTTTTCAAGTTTTTCTTTTGCTTCTGCCATTCTTTTTACTAAAAAATTGTTCTGGAAAGAGAGTCCTAAACTATCCACTATAAGTTTTAAAAATTCAGCATTTTTTTCTTCCTTAATTTCCCCTGATTTTCCTGAAAGATAAAGAAGCCCCAGGTAAAGTTCTGCTGTTTTTATGGGAATTATAAGAGAATAGGGCTCCTCTCTGTTTAGAGGACATTCTCTCTTTAAATATTCCAGTTCTTCTTCCTCTGGCACCTTTAAGTGTAATTGAAGTTTCCTTAAAACACCCTCCAGTTTCTCCTTCTCCAGTTTAACATTTCCAAAATAGTATATTTTAAAATCTTCTCTTTCCTTTTCAACTAAAGTTTCCCACAGTACTATGGAGGCAGAATCAAATTTTATTATGCTTTTTAGATTTTTTAATATAAGTTCAAAAGATAAAAAGAGCTCTTCCCTTTGAAAAGTGCCATCAATTAATGCCTTTACCAGGGAAAAGATAACCTTCTGTTTTTTCTTCTCTTCCATAGAAATTATTTCTTCTGCACTCTTTTTCAAAGAATATACAATCACTCCCACTGGAAGCAGGGGAAAGAAAAGCCCTAAAATTCCATAGGAATGGTAAAGGACTATTTCCAGATAAATCAAAGGGGAAAAAGAAAGAAAGGAAAAAAGCCAGCCCAGAACAGTTATAAAAAATCCAGCATCTATGGGTTTTTTGTAAACCAGAAAATATACCAGAAAGAGTAAAGTATAAGTTAAGAATGTAAGAGCAGTAAATTCCAGAATCATATATAGGACTGGCAGATTTAATTTATAAGAAATAAAGGCACATAAACTATAGGGAAAGATAAAGGTGGAAGAAAAGGCAATCCTGGTCAGGAGATCCTTTTGCTTTTTTTTAATTAACAAACTTCCAAAAAAGGCACCAAAAAAGGCAGAAAGGGCAACAGCAATGGGGGATTTAAAAATCAGAGCAATGGGAAGGAGGGCAAGGGGTTCTATCCCTATCCTTCCCCTGCCAATTTTGAACTCAAAAGAAAAACTGATAAGGGAAAGAATAAAAAATAAAAAACCATGCCATACTTCAAAATATCCAACAATTTTAAAAAGGGTGGCAGAGGCAAGGGGAAGTGCCCAGCAAAAGATAATGAGGGTTATAAGGAAAAGGTTTTTTCTATGGCTCATTAAGGGTGATTAGCCCTTTTTTCTTTAAATGGTAAAGAGCCAGAAAGGTGTCCACAATGTGAAGGGGAGAAAGGGAGGCAATGGTTTTTACATTTATTCTTCCATCTATTCTGGAAAGCACATAACTTTCTTTTGGAGTTATGAATTCATTTGTTATTTCCATAAGGGGTTTTGTAAGTTGGGGAATTGAGGAAGGGGTAATTCCCAGTTTATTTAGTTCTGTTAATATAAAACTTTGGATTTGCTCATGCTTTTCAGTTATATCTTCATCCTGAGGCCTTATGGTTCTGGCATTCTGGATTGTATCCCAGGCAATATCCCATTCACCTTTTTTGATAAGCATAGATGCCTTTGTAACCATCCTTATGGACTCAATAAGCCCTTCATCCATCTGGATAAGTTCCACATTTTCTTTCTCTTCTCTTTGTACCACTTCAAAATCTACAATTTTTTCCCTGTACATATAATAAAGGGAACGGGCACAATAGAAGGGTCTGGAATGGATAAGGTAACTTAAGTTATTTACATTTTTCTTCCCATCTATCAAATCATATAAAATTTTATCCCTTTCCCTTACCTCCCCAATAACCTTAAATTCACCTACTCTTTTTGGCACAGTTTCAAAATCAGGTATAACTTCTCTTATAATTTTCCATTCATCAGACCTCTGAAGCCCTTCCATAATTATCCTTGGGGCTTCCAGGTGGAGGGGAACCATCTTTATTTCAGGAAGATAGTTTTCAATAAAATTAAATTCTCCTTCTTCCCAGGTAAAAATATCATATAAGGTCTCTTCTGCTTTAATTCTCATTATATTCTGGAGTTCTTCCTCCGAAATAGCATCAATCATCACCAGAATTTTTCCCAGTAGCATATTAAATTCCTTTTGAACTTCCATTGCCTTTTTCAATTCTTCTTCTGTTATATAACCATAATTTATTAAAAACTGCCCTAAGTATTCCCTGGGATCATTGGAAGAGGTGGCAATTATGATACCCTGTTCAAAAAATACTGATTTTTCCACTTCCATTCCTTGCAAAAGAAGGGTACCTGTTTTCTGGGAATGGAAAAGCCATTGCAGAAGGTCAGGGAAACCCATTGTAGAAAAACTTCCAGAAAGTCCCATATAAAGATTATACCAATTTTTTGGTAAAAATTTTTGTAAATATTAAATTCATTTTTTCAAAATGATTTAATTTAACTCTTTTTTCAAATATTTTAAGGGGTCTTTTATAAATTTTTTTTATAATGCCAAAATAGACCCCATGCATAAGCTTTACACAGAGGTGGGAGTCCTCTTCAAGAAAACGGAGAAGGGGAGTGGAAGCTTCAAACAAAGTTATAACTCTCCTGCACTGGCTCTTTAAAAATTTTTCCATATTTTCCGATAAATTTAAGTTAAGAAAGTCCTCTTCTTTCAGATTAAATTCTTCTGCTTCCTTTAAAGGGATATAAATTCTTCCCTTTTTTAAGTCCTCTTTTATATCCCTTACTATATTTGTAAGTTGAAAGGCAGTGGCAAGGCGCCTTCCATAAAGGAAGGCATCCTTTTCCTTTGCTCCAAATATAGAAATGGAAATATCAGAAATGGAAGTGGCAACTTTTTCACTGTAATCCAAGAGTTCCTCAAAGGTATAATACCTATGCTTTGTCAGATCCATTCTGCAACCTTCAATTAAATCCAAAAACGCCTTCTTTGGAATGGGGAATTTTTTAAGATAAAAAGAAAGAGCCCTGGTGGCAGGATGGTCTGGATTTCCCCCATAAGCATCTTCAATTTTTAAAACCCACTTTTTCAGGACATCTTCACAGGCATTTTCTCCTTCATCCACCAGATCATCAATTAAACGGCAGCAGGCATAGGAAGCATAAACTGCATTCCTTTTTTCTTTTGGAAGGAATCTAAAACCCAAAGAAAAGTTTGGACCCTTTCTATGGGTCAGTTCCCTGCACCACTTTAAATCTTCCTTATAGCCCTGCAAAAATGGGGTCTCAGTGGGTGGTGGCATATTC
>JBBFMJ010000143.1:1938-5246 GCA_037478515.1 Thermoanaerobaculia bacterium | reverse complement strand
TAGGGCTTTATTTATATGAAAAATTTAAAATACCTTTCTGCTATGGACCAATGCTTTCAGACCTCGGAAGGGATAATTTTTTTGAGATAGAGGAAAAATATTTTAGACTAATTTTAGAAAAAAAGGACTTTTTGTATAAAAATTTAAATGGCTTAAAATATTTAAAAAGTGGAAAAACAGAAGGAAAACTTATTGGTGGAAATCTGACACTTTTTGTCACAATGCTTTCTTTTTTTAAATTTTCCTCCTTTAAAGATAAGATTTTATTTTTAGAGGATGTAAATGAGCCACTATATAAAGTTGACAGAAATTTGCATATTTTGAAGATTTTGGGTATTCTAAATGAAATTAAAGGAGTAATTTTTGGGAAAATGAAGGACTGCTTCAAAGAAACCAATAAAAGTGAGTTTTTAAATTTAATAAAAGAGTACTTTAAAGACAAAAATTACCCAGTTGTTTTATTTTTCCCATCGGGGCATTCCGTTCCAAATCTTCCCCTATGGATAGGTGGAGAAATTTTAATTGATACTAATAAGAAAATAATTGAAAGCAGGTTTAAATATGATTGATGTCTATATTGGAGAGGAAAAAGCAAAAATTGAATACAGGAAAGTTAAAAATATCTATATTCAAGGTATCTGTGGCACTGCAATGTCCGGAGTGGCAAAAATCCTCTTAGATGATGGAAAAATCGTCTGGGGTTCAGACAATAACTTTTATTCACCTATAAAAGAGATTTTGGAAAATTTAAATATTGAACTCATCAAAGGTATAAAGCCAGAAAATTTAGAGAAAAATCCAGACCTTGTAATAGTGGGAAACATAATGTCTAAAAATCACCCTGAATCCATAGCAGTAAGGGAAAAAAAAATTCCTTACACAAGTTTCCCAGAATTATTTAAAAATTATTATTTAAAAGATAAAATTCCAATTGTAGTGGCTGGAACAAATGGAAAGACCACAACCTCCTCCCTTGTTTCCCACTGTTTGAGTTTTTTAAATCAGAGACCTTCCTTTTTCATAGGTGGAGTCCCTTTAAATTTTGGCATAAATTCAAAATTAGATAAGGGAAAATTTTTTGTTTTAGAAGGGGATGAATACGAGACTGCTTATTTTGAAAAAACCCCAAAGTTCTGGCACTTTTCACCATATTACTCCATAATAACCTCCATTGCCTATGACCATATAGATTTTTTCCCTACCTATGATGACTACCTCAATGCCTTTTTAAAGTTTATTAACCTTCATAAGGAAAGAGAAAATATAATTATTTGTAAAGAAAGCTGCAAGGACCTTTTAAAAATTGCAAAATACAAGGATTTCTTCTTCTATGGTTTTGAAAAGGGCTCAAAGGTGAGGATAGGTAGAATTTTAGAACAAAATGAAAGGGGCTCAAAGTTTGAAATTTTAATGGAGGAGGAAAAGTACCTGCTCCAAATTCCAATGCTGGGTTTTCAGAATATAAAAAATTTCACATCAGTTTTTTGCCTTTTAAAGAAATTGGGCTTTGAATTTAACCAAATTCAGGCGGCTTTCAAGGAGTTTAAAGGGATAAAAAGAAGGCAGGAAGTCCTCTTTAAAAATGAAAATTTTATACTCATTGATGATTTTGCACACCATCCAGAAGCAGTTTATATCACCCTGGAAGCAATAAAAAAACATTTCAAAAATTTTAAATTAGTTGCCATCTTTGAACCCAGAACCAACACTTCCAGAACAAAGTTTTTCCAGGAAGAATATTCTAAGTCCTTCCATTTTGCAGACAAAGTAATCTTATATCCTCCTCCTCCTCCAAAGGAAGGGCAAGAGCCCATAAATTTAGATGAGCTTGCCACTTCCTTAAAAAAGGAAGGGAAAAAGGTCTATTTCTTCTCCATTGGCGAACCCGATTTTCCTACCCCTGAAGAGATTAAAGAAAAGGGAATAGAGGCAATTAAAAATAATTTTACAAAATACACCTCAGGGGCTGGAATATTGCCCTTGAGAGAAGAAATAGCAAAAGACATTGAAAAACGCCTTGGGATAAAGTACAAACCAGAAGAAATAGTGGTAACAGTTGGGGGAAAATTTGCCATTGCAGCAGCAGTGTTGGCAATTTGTGACAAAGGAGATGAAATTTTAATTCCAGCACCCTATTTTCCTTCTTACCTTGAAATGGTCTACATTTCAGAAGGTATTCCAAAGATAATAAAATTGAAGGAAAAGGAAAGATTCGTTTTAAATCCTGAAAAACTTTTAAAAAAGATAAATAAAAAAACAAAAGGCATAATCCTAAATTCCCCCCATAATCCCACAGGGGTTGTATATTCAAAGGAAGAACTTGAAGAAATTTTAAAGGTCTGCATTAAAAAAGATATTTTCATAATTTCCGATGAGGTCTATAGCCAATTGTTATTTGATGGTAAAAAACATATATCAATTGCATCGCTTAAGAAAGGATTTGAGAGAACATTTTTAATTGATTCATTTTCAAAGACATATTGTATGACGGGCTGGAGAGTAGGTTTTTGTGCTGCACCCTATAAACTTTCAAAAAATATAGCTGCCATCCAGAGCCATATGAACTCCTCCACATCAGCTATTTCCCAGTATGCAGCAAATTATGCTTTAAAGATGGATAATTCAAAACTTAAAAGTATGCTTCAAAGTTTTGAAGAAAGAAGAAATGTAATGGTGGAAGAATTGAAGAAAATTGAAAAAATAAGTTTTATTGTTCCCGAAGGGGCTTTTTATATTTTTGTAAATGTAAAAAATTATTTAAAAGGGAATAAAAATTCCTTTGATTTAAGTTTATATTTACTTGAAAATTTTGGTATAGCCACAATGCCAGGTTCATCTTTTGGGACTGAAGGTTATATAAGGTTATCCTTTGCTGTCTCAAAGGAAGATATTATTGAAGGAATAAAAAAATTAAAGGAGGGACTTTGCAGATTTTAAGAATCTTAATTTTCATTTTTTCTTTAACCCTTTTTGCTCAGGATGGGGAAGTATTGTCTTTTTTAAAAGAAAATTCCAGAGTAGTTTTAGATAAAGACAACAATTTTGAAGCCACTTTAAGTTTTAAAGTTTCCTCTGGCTGGCATATAAATGCAAATAAAATAGAAGATGAATTTCTAATTCCCACAGAAATTAAAGTTAAAGAGGAAAATATAAAAATAGAAGAAATAAACTACCCAGAAGGAAAGAGAATTAAACTGGGTTTTTCAAAGAACCCTTTAATTGTTTATAGTGGAAACTTTGAAATAAAAATTAAAGGAAAGATTATAAAAGAGATAGAAAATTTTGAAGGAAAAATTACCTTTCAGGGA
>JBBFMJ010000143.1:0-1928 GCA_037478515.1 Thermoanaerobaculia bacterium | reverse complement strand
CAATGGTGAAATGTGTATTCCCCTTCAGGAACTCCCTTTTTCAATTAAATTTGAAGAAGGTACAGTTTCCTCTTCAAACCCCATTGAGGGCTGGCTTTCCAGAGGTGGTTTTTTCCTTGCATTAATCTTTTTATTTTTAGGTGGCCTTGCCTTAAACCTTACTCCCTGCGTCTATCCAATGGTACCTATTACCATTGGATTTTTCTCAAAGCAGAAAAAAAGTTTCCTTTTATCCCTTTTTTATTTTCTTGGGATTGTAATAACCTATTCTCTACTGGGCACAATTTCTGCTCTGGGTGGCTCCCTTTTTGGTTCAGCCCTTCAAAAGCCTCTGGTCTTAATTATA
Organism: Thermoanaerobaculia bacterium; assembly: GCA_037478515.1. GTDB lineage: Bacteria > Acidobacteriota > Thermoanaerobaculia > UBA2201 > UBA2201 > JBBFMJ01. The sequence continues at coordinate 1,582 of JBBFMJ010000143.1, read as the reverse complement.
GTTGCCATTATAATATTTATATTTTCCCTCTCCCTTTTTGGCCTTTATACCTTTAAACTTCCTTCAACCTTCTCTTCCAATATTTCATCAAAAATTGGTTTTTTTAGCACCTTTTTAATGGGTGCAATGGTCGGACTAATAGCCGCCCCCTGTCTGGGTCCCATAATTTTATCCCTTATCACCTTTGTTGCAAGCAAAGGAGATGCCTTTTTAGGTTTTATTTTCTTTCTGGCACTCTCTTCAGGCCTGGGGCTCCCCTACCTTCTTTTAAGTTTCTTTTCCTCTTCTATTAAAAGCTTACCAAAATCAGGTGAATGGATGGTTTCCCTGGAAAGGTTTTTTGGCTTTGCTTTGATAGGGGTTTCAATCTTTATTTTAAGTCCAGTTTTACCTTCAAAACTTCCCAATGTTTTATACTTAATCCTTGGAATAATCTCTTTAATCTACTTTTTAAAATTAATTTTTAAAAGGAATAAATGGCTTAATTTTTCCTTGGCTACAATTTCTTTGATTTTTTTAATAATAAACCTAAATTCTTTAATCCCAAAAAGGGAAAAAATAAAACTATTTACGCCATACTCAAAAAGTACTTTTTCAATGGAATTAGAAAGCGGGAAACCAATAATGCTGGACTTTTATGCCGCCTGGTGTATTCCCTGTAAGGAGATGGAACATAAGACCTTCTCAAACAAGGAAGTTCAGGAAATTTTAAAAAATTTTGTATTATTTCAGGTGGATTTGACAAAAGAGCCAGAAGGGGAAGTACTGGAAATTGTGGAAAAAGTTAAGGTTGAAGGAATTCCCACCATTGTTTTTTATAAGGATGGGAAAGAAATTGAAGAACTGCGCCTTGTGGGTTTTGAAGGACCTGAGGAATTTAAAATTCGTTTGATAAAGGTTTTAGAATGAAAGTTATAACCTTTTATCTGGATGAGGGGCATACAATTAAAAAAGTAATGGATGAAGCCCAGCTGGATTCTTTAATTAAAAACTTTGAAAAGATTTTAAAGAGCAAGGAAAAGGAAAAGAGGACTATTCTGGGATATGACCTAAACGGAAATCCCTTTTATATAAAATTTTCAGCAATCCTTGCCCTGGAAGTTTCTGATTTTGACATAAAAGACCTGTAGTTTTAATTATCCGTGCTCTGTGTATGTTGCATGTTTTTACAGAAAAAAATCTCCCTTTCTTCAAAGGGGGATTCCTTTCTGTGCTTTTTGCTTTAGAAAAATCTCCCTTTCATAAAGTGAGATATAGAGGGATTTGGTTTACCAGTTGCCCGTGAGCCGTGTCAGTGAAATTAGAGCAGTAGAGCAGAAGAGCAGAAGTATCGTGAAAGGTGAAGCGTTGTAGCCGCAGGCTTTATGCCTGCGTTTTTTAAAAATTCTGTAGGGGTCGAGGTTGCTCGACCCATAAAACAAAATGGGCTGAATAAATTCAGCCCCTACATAGTAAAAAATTCGGGTAGCCGCAGGCTTTATGCCTGCGCTCTATTACAAAATGTTAAGAATGGAAATTAGAAATAGCATATAAATAATAGAAAATCTTTAAAGTTGTCAAGATTCAAGATCTGACCCCCCAC
>JBBFMJ010000142.1:0-5248 GCA_037478515.1 Thermoanaerobaculia bacterium | reverse complement strand
TCAAAAGAATATTCTTTACACCTGCTTTAGAGTGAACTTTCTCAAAGGACTTTTTTAAAACTCTTATATAGTTTTCAGGATAAAGCTTTAAAAAATTTTGAAAACTGGGTTCCAATAAATTTTGCCTGCAAGTTTTTTCAATTCTGGTAAGTTTCAATTCTTCTATTTCTTTTAAAAAACTGATTTTTTCTGTTTCCAGGATTTTATTTAGTTCTTCTTCTGGTGTTAAAAATTTTACATTCATCAATCATAAAGGGATATCTGATTTTTTTGATTTAAAAGATATTTTGCCTTTTTATAAATATTTTGAGAATTCAAACCATATTTATCATAAAGCTCTTTTGGAGAAGCAGATTCAGCGTAATTTTCAAGGCAGACATAATCCAGAAGCACTGGAAAATTTTTGGCTGTCCAAAGGGAAACCACCCCAGAAAGCCCTCCCATCAGGTGATCTTCACATATAAGCCCTGCCCTGGTCTTTTTTAAAGTTTTATGCAAAATTTCTTCATTTAGGGGTCTTAAAGTATGGAAATCCAAAACCTCTGCTTCAATCCCTTCTTTGGAGAGTTCTTCTGCAGCATTTAAAGCTTCTGCCACCAGAAGCCCACAGGCAATTATGGATATATCACTGCCTTTTCTGATTACTTCTGGCTCACCTATCCTTATTTTCTTTCCACTGGTATATAATCTGAAACTGGCTGGTCTTAAAAGTCTTATGTAGGCAGGATTTTCTGCTTTTAAAAGTTGATGTACAAATTCCCTTGTGGTTATCTCATCGGCAGGGTGCAGGACATAAAGATTTGGAAGGGAAAGGGCAAGGGAAAGGTCTTCTATTGCCATCTGAGTATAGCCATCTTCCCCTAAGGATACCCCTCCGTGGGAGCCAGCAATTACCACTGGAAGCTTAGGGCAGGAAATGGAAACCCTTATTTGATCAAAGGCTTTACACATTAAAAAAGAGGCAAAGGAAGAGATAAAAACTCTTTTCCCGCATAGGGCAAGCCCTGCTGCAATGGAAGCCATATTGGCTTCTGCTATCCCAATATTGAAAAATCTATCTTCACATTCCTTTTCCTTGGCAAAAAGTATGGAATGGGTGGACTTTGAAAGGTCTGCATCCAGGACAACCACATTTTTATTTTCCTTACCCACCTCTGCAAGGGCTTCCCCGTAAGCAACCCTGGTGGCTTTTCCAAGTTCAAGCTTTATCATTTTTAAACCCCAAACTTTCAAGGGCTTCTTCCAACTGGGTTCTACTTAAAGCTTTTCCATGAAATTCATTGTTTCCTTCAGCCACTCCTCCTCCTTTTCCCTTTATTGTCTTTGCAATTACCACTGAGGGTTTTTTATCGTTTTTTGCCTTGTTTATTTTATCTTTTAAGTCTTCTATATTATGTCCATCCTTACAAAAATATGCTTTAAAATTAAAACTTTCAAACTTATCCATCAAGGGCTCTAAATTAACAATTTTCTGTGTTTCGTCATCCAGTTGAAAGCCGTTCAAATCCACAATGGCAGTTAAATTATCCAGTTTATGGTGTCCTGCAAACATACAGGCCTCCCAGATCTGTCCTTCCTGAAGTTCACCATCTCCAAGCAAAACATAGGTATGGTAATCCTTTTTATCCAGTTTTGCAGCCAGTGCCATCCCTATTCCAATGGAAAGTCCCTGCCCTAAGGAGCCCGTGGAGGCTTCCAGTAGATTTAAAAATCTTCTGTCAGGATGCCCCTGAAAGGGACTCCCCAGTTTCCTTAAAGTCATAATTTCTTCCACTTCAAAATAACCTAAAAGTCCTAAAATTGCATAAAGGGCAGGGCAACCATGCCCTTTGCTTAAAATAAATCTGTCTCTATCTTCCCAGAAGGGGTTCTTGGGGTCATGTCTTAATATCCCATTATAAAGAGCCACAAGGATTTCCACAATGGAGAGGGAACCACCCACATGCCCGGAACCAGCTTCCGTAGTGGACTTCAATACCCACTTTCTTATTTCTTTTGCCAGATTTTCCATAACTTTATATTATAACATTTAACTGGAACTTTTTTTATCCCCTTCCTCTATAGTTTTTTCCATTTCTTCTTCCATCTTTTTGTCACCCTTTATTTTTTCCTTCAAATTTTTTAATTTTTCCTTAAAATAAGGCCATTTTTCTTTAAATTCTTCTTTCCCTTTCTCGTAAGCCCTGTCCATCTCATCCAGAACTTCCTGAAATTCATCATAGACCTTTGAATTTTTAAATTTATCCTTCATTTTTTTAAAACCAAAGATTACCTCGTCCACAGGATTTCTTACACCTTTCAATTCAGACCCGGAGGGAAGGACCTCTTTTCCCTCATCCACTGAAAAAAGCTCCAGTTTTCCACCATAAAACCTTATGCCGCAACCTTCTCTCATTAAATTTTTATACTTTCTTTTGACAGAAATCTTCACGCCTGGCTTTAAATCTTTTATAAAAATTTCTTCCACCTTTCCAATTTGAATACCCTTATAGTAAATTCCCATTCCTTCTTCAATTCCAGAGACATCCCTGAAATCCACATAATAGACAGAAGAAAAAATAAAAAAAATTAATAAAAGCATAAGACCTCCTCTAATATGATAAAATAAAAAATATGGAATGTAAAATTGAATTTAAAGATGGTTTTTATGGGGAAGAGAGGGATGATTTTTATAATTTTAGATGGATGGCGGAAAAGGGAAAGATTAAAATCATAAATCCTGACTCTTATAAATACATTCAACTTAATGTTTTTTCCAATTTCAGAGATCTATCTCAAGAACTTTCAGTTTTTTATAAGAATAATTTAATTTTCAAAGCAAAACTCCTCCATCAGTGGCATTTTTTGACCTTTGAAATAGATGAAAAAGAAAAGGAAATGGAGCTGGAATTTAAAATAAATAAAATATTTCCAAAATTTTATTATCCCAATGATGGAAGGACCCTATCCATAAGGCTGGCTAATTTTAAATTGCACGAGGATAATGAAAAATATATAAATGTAAAGGATGCTTATGAAAATGCCCTTAAAAATATAGAAGAAATGTCAAAAGGGGAGGTTTTTCTTTCTTCCTATCCTCAAAACCTCGGAATTGACCTTTATGAAAAATGTAATATAAAACCCCCCTGCGTCTATTGTCTGTGGGATGAAAGTAAAATAATGGAAGGAACCTTTGAAGATATTAAAATAAACGAAGAGACCTTTTCCACTTATGGAAATTTTTACTCAAAAACAAGAAAACTTATAAACTGCTCCATAGGAGAGCCCTTTTTAAACCCTTCCATTGAAAAAATATTAAATCTATTTGAAAGAGATGAAAAAATTTTAGAGATTTCCACAAATGGACACTGTTTTTCTGAAAGAATTTTAAAGGCAATTGAAGGAAAACCATTAATAATTTACATTTCTTTAGATGCTGCCTCAGAAAAGATTTATTCAAGATTGAGGAACGACCAATTTTCAAGGGTCTATGAAAATTTAAGAAAACTAAAGGATATTAGAAGAAATGGATGGCCCAAAATCTATCTTGTTTTTATGCCAATGAAAGCAAATCTGGAGGATCTGGAAAATTTTTTTAAATTAGGAAAAGAAATTGAAGCAGATACAATCATTTTAAGGCCCCTTAATCTAGTAAAGGGAAAAAGAAAACCAGTTGAAAGAGAGGGATATAAATTTAATTATAATGCTGAGGTCCTATCTTATAAAGAAAATATAATAATCTGGGAAAGGGCTTTAATTTTTAGTGAGAAATATCAAATTTCTGTAATAAATCAGTTGTTCTTTGGTGAAGAAGAAAAAACAAGAGAAAGAGCAGAGATTCCAAAAGAAGCAAACTTATGCAAGATACCCTATCCTATTTGTAAAGAGCCCTGGGAAAACTATTATATTTTAAGAAGGGGAATATTTCCCTGCTGTTATGGATATAAACCTCTGGGTGAAATAAGTTCCTTTGCAAATTGCTGGAATTTAAAGGAAATAGTTGAAATAAGAAAATACTTAAGGGAAGGGAAACTTTCCCCCTATTGTTTAGAATCTATTTCCTGTCCAATTGTTAGAAGATATAAGAAAAAGAAGAAAAGATTTTTAAAAATATTTTTTGATTTCTTTAAAAAATGAAAAAAATTTTATTTCCTTTTCTTTTCTTTTTAATAATAACCTTACTGCTGGTTCACTCCCCTGTTTTTTTCAGTTTTTTTAAAGAAATGCAAACAGACCCCGGAGATACAAGGTTCAATAACTATATTTTAGAGCATATACACCAATACTTATCTGGAAATTTAAAAAGCTTTTCTTCACCTCAATTTTATTATCCGCATAAAAATAATCTTTACTTTTCAGATCCCTGGATCTTTTTTTACCCCTTTTATGGAATTTTTAGGTTTTTTGGCTTTGAATATGATACCTCCTTCCAGCTCTTTATGATACTTTCTACAATCTTAAATTTCTGTCTCTCTTTTTATCTCTTCCATATAATTGATGAAAAAAAGCCCTTTTTTAATGGATTTGGAAGCACTTTTTTTTCTGCTTCAAATATAAGGGTCTGCCAGGTGGGGCATCAGCAACTCATTCCAAATTTTTATATTATTTTATGCTTTATATTTCTCTTTTTAATATATAAAAATTACAAAGAAAATCCAAAGAAAACAAAATTATATATCTTATTTTTCTCTTTTTCTTCTGCTTTCCAAGCCCTATCTGCTTTTTATAATTTCTTTTCCTTCCTCTTATACACTTTTTTAATTCTTATCTTCCTTTTTATTTTAAAAGGAAAGGAATTTGTGCTTTTTTTTAAAAAATATTTAATTACAATTCTTTTTGCATTTTTAATCTTTGGAATCCTGACAATGCCTTACATAAAAAAAACAAAGAAAGTTATGGAAGAAGTTGGAAAAAGGAGCTGGAAAGAGGTCTCCACAATGCTTCCACAATACAAATCATATCTTTATTTAGGTAAAGAAAATCTAATCTATGGAAAATTAAACAGCAGTAAATTTTTTGAAGATATACCTGTAAAAAATGAGCATAGATTGAGTTTTGGGTACTTAACTTTCATTATTTTTTTAATTTCCCTTATATCCTTAAGAAAAAATTTCTTAATTTTTTTAAATTTTTTAGCATTTTTCTCATTGATAATTCTGACTTTTTACATACCTTTTGATTTTTCTTTCTGGAAAATTGTTTATGAATTTCTCCCAGGTGCCTCTGCCTTAAGAGCAGTTACGAGGTGTAACCTTATACTTCTCTTTCC
>JBBFMJ010000141.1:0-5329 GCA_037478515.1 Thermoanaerobaculia bacterium | reverse complement strand
GGTTTTCAGCCCTTTTATCCAGGACCAGGGCTTGGGGGGCATTGCATACCCATTGACCCTTTTTATTTAAGCTGGAAGGCAAAGGAATATGATTTAAATTTAAGCTTTGTGGAACTGGCTGGGGAAGTAAATATCTATATGCCTTGTTTTGTTGTGGAAAGGTTAATAGATGCCTTAAATGAAAGGGGGAAGACCTTGAAGGGCTCAAATATTTTACTTTTGGGGATTGCCTATAAAAAGGATGTGGATGATTTAAGAGAATCCCCTGCTTTAAAAATCTGGGAAATACTCCTTAAAAAGGGAGCAAAAGTATTCTATCACGACCCTTATATTCCAAAATTTCCAAAGACCAGAAAATATAAATTTGAAGCAGAAAGCAAACCCTTGAATGCAGAAATTTTGGAATTTGTGGATGCTGTTATAATTACCACCGACCACACCAATGTGGATTATGAGCTGGTTAAGACCTTTTCAAAACTTATAGTTGACACCAGAGGAGTCCTCCCAGAAGGATTGAATGTGGTGAAGGCATAAATGGAAAGTCCCATACTGGTAACCGGTGGTGCAGGTTTTATTGGTTCTCATCTTGTAGATAAACTTTTAAAAGAAAAACTGGAAGTGGTGGTTGTGGATGATTTCAATGATTTTTATGACCCTCAAATAAAAAGAAAAAATATAGAAAACCATTTAAAGAATAAAAATTATAAACTTTTTAAAGGGGACATTGTCAATTTTCATTTCCTTGAAAATATTTTTTCAAAGTATCCTTTTAAAATGATTGTTCATTTGGCAGCCAGGGCAGGGGTAAGGCCTTCCCTTAAAGACCCCCTTCTTTACGAAAGAACCAATGGAATTGGCACTTTAAACCTTCTGGAACTGGCAAAAAAATACAATATAAAAAATTTTATTTTTGCTTCCTCTTCTTCTGTCTATGGTATAAATTCAAAAGTTCCCTTTTCAGAAGAAGACCCCATTGAAAAACCCATTTCCCCTTATGCCTCTACAAAAAGGGCAAATGAACTTATGTGTTTCACTTATCATCACCTTTATGGTTTAAATATAACCTGTTTAAGATTTTTTACTGTCTATGGTCCCAGGCAAAGGCCCGAGATGGCAATCTATAAGTTCACCAATTTAATCTATCAGGGAAAGCCAGTTCCTGTTTTTGGAGATGGAAAGGCAAGGAGAGATTTTACTTATATAGAAGATATAATGGAAGGGGTTTTGAATTCTATGGAAAAGTGCTACCCCTTTGAAATTATAAATTTGGGTGAATCCAAGACCATTGAACTTTTAGAATTGATAGATTTAATTGAAAAAAATTTAGGGAAAAAGGCAGATATAAATTTTTTACCCCCTGAGCCAGGGGATGTTCCAATCACTTATGCTGATATATCAAAGGCAAAAAAACTTCTTGGGTATAATCCAAAATACCCAATAGAAGATGGCATAGAAGAATTTACAAAATGGTTTATAAAGACAGAAGGAGGTAAAAAATGAAAATATGTATGGTAGGAACAGGTTATGTGGGGCTTGTGACAGGTGCCTGCCTTGCTGATTTTGGGATGGAAGTGACCTGTGTTGATAAGATAAAAGAAAAAATTGATATGCTTTGCAGGGGGGAAATCCCTATTTATGAACCCGGTCTGGATGTGCTGGTTTCAAAAAATGTAAAGGATGGGCGCCTTAAATTTACCACAGACCTTTCAAAGGCAATAAGGGAAAATCTGGTAATTTTCATTGCTGTGGGAACACCTCAGGGCAAGGATGGCTCTGCTGACCTTTCTCAGGTCTGGGAAGTGGCAGAGACCATAGCAAAACAGATAAATGGGTATAAGGTAATTGTAAATAAAAGCACTGTCCCAATTGGAACTGCAAAGGAAATGAAAAAATTTATAAAAGAAAAAAACCCAAAAGCAGAGTTTTCAGTGGTTTCAAACCCTGAATTTTTAAGGGAGGGCTCTGCCATTAAGGACTTTATGGAGCCAGATAGAATTGTAATAGGGGTTCCAGACAAGAAATCTGAAGAGATTATGAAGGAAGTTTACAAACCTCTTTACCACCTTGAAATTCCAGTCCTTATAACAAATGTGGAATCAGCAGAACTTATAAAATATGCATCAAATGCATTTCTTGCCTCAAAGATATCCTTTATAAATGAAATTGCAGCCCTATGTGAAAAGGTTGGGGGGGATGTATTGGATGTTGCAAGGGGAATGGGGCTGGATTTAAGGATTGGTTCAAAATTTCTGCAACCAGGTCCTGGGTATGGGGGTTCCTGTTTCCCAAAGGATACCCTTGCGCTTTTGGATATTTCAAACAAGCATAAATATGATTTTAAAATCTTAAAAGCCACCATTGAGGTAAATGAAAGGATAAAGGAAAGAATGGTGGAGAAGATAAAAAAGGCAATGCAAAATAGATTTGAAGGCAAAACCTTGGGATTGCTGGGCCTTTCCTTCAAGCCAGAAACCGATGACATAAGGGAATCTATAAGTCTAAATATAATTGAAAGTTTTATAAAGGAAAAGATAAAAATAAAGGTCTATGATCCAAAGGCAATGGAAAATATAAAAAGGATTTACCCAAAACTTACCTATTGTAAAAACCCCTATGAAGTGGCAAAGGATTCAAACTGTTTGGTTTTTGTAACGGAATGGAATGAATTCAGGTATCTGGATTTGAAAAGGATTTACAATTTAATGGCTGATAAGGTAATTGTGGATTTAAGAAATATTTATGATGTTAAAAAGATAAAGGATATTGGTTTTGATTATTATCCTGTGGGGAGAATAAAAGAGAAATGGTAAAGAAGGCAGTTGTAACAGGGGGTGCTGGATTTATTGGTTCCCATCTCTGTGAAAGGTTGATTTCAGAAGGATACAAGGTCTTCTGTATTGATAACCTCATAACGGGTTGCCTGGAGAATATTGAAAATCTATTCAGGCAGGAAAATTTTGTATTTATAAAGCAGGATGTGACAAATTATCTTCATATCCCAGAAGAAGTAGATGTGGTATTTCATTTTGCTTCTCCTGCCTCACCTGAGGAGTACTTAAAATACCCAATTCAAACTTTGAAAGTTGGTGCCCTGGGTACACATAAGACCTTAGGGCTTGCCCTTGCAAAGAAAGCCCTTTATGTGTTGGCATCCACCTCTGAAGTTTATGGAGACCCACTGGTAAATCCCCAGCCAGAGGAGTACTGGGGAAATGTAAACCCTATAGGTCCAAGAGGGGTTTATGATGAAGCCAAAAGGTTTGCAGAGGCAATGACAATGGCATACCACAGGTACCATAATTTAAATATAAGAATTATTAGAATTTTTAATACCTATGGTCCCAGGATGCGCCTGGAAGATGGAAGGGTTGTGCCAAACTTTTTATCTCAGGGATTGAAAGGAAAAAACCTTACCATATACGGGGATGGCAAACAGACCAGGTCTTTTTGCTTTATAGAGGACTTAATTGAAGGGATTATCCTATCCGTAAAAAAAGGAATCCCTGAACCAATGAATTTGGGAAATCCAGAGGAGATGAGCATACTGGAATTTGGAAAAATTGTAAAGGAATTGATACCTCAAGCAGGGGATTTTGTATTCAAACCCCTCCCACAGGACGATCCACAGCAAAGAAGGCCTGACATCTCCAAGGCAAAGAAAATCTTGGGATGGGAGCCAAAAGTTTCTGTGAGGGAAGGTTTGAAGAAGACCATTCCCTATTTTAAAAAGAAACTGGAGATTTTGTAATGGCAAAGATTCTGGATGGGAAAAAACTTGCTGAAAAAATTAAAGCCCAGGTTAAGGAAGAAGTGGAAAAACTAAAAAAGAAAAAAGTAAATATTAAACTTTCTGTAATTCTGGCAGGGGAAGATCCAGCCAGCCAGATTTATGTGAAAAATAAAATAAAAATGGCAGAGGAAGTGGGTATCCTTTCTGAAGTTTTAAGGTTTGAAAAGGATGTAACAGAAGAAGTAATTTCCTATCATATTTCCAATTTAAATGAAAATGATGATGTGGATGGAATTTTGGTTCAACTACCCCTACCAGAGACCATTGAACCCTTCAGAATTTTAGACCAGATTGACCCTTTAAAGGATGTGGATGGTTTTCATCCTTATAACATTGGACTTTTGCAACTTGGAAGAGCCCGCCTTAAACCCTGTACCCCAACAGGGATAATTGAACTACTGAAGGAATACAATATTGAAATAAAAGGAAAGGAAGCAGTGGTGGTGGGAAGGAGTGATATTGTGGGAAAACCAATGGCAATAATGCTTCTTCAGGAAAATGCCACAGTTACAATATGCCATTCCAAGACAGAAAATTTGAAAGAAGTTACTTCTAGGGCAGATATTTTAGTTGCAGCCATTGGAAAGCCGGGTTTTATAAAAAGGGATATGGTTAAAAAAGGGGCAGTGGTTATTGATGTGGGAATAAATACCATTAAAACAAAGGCAGAGGCACTTAAATTTTTTGCCAAGGATCCTTTGAAACTTCAAAAATTTATGGAAAAAGGAAGTGCTTTAATTGGAGATGTGGACTACTATGATGTATTTGATAAGGTTTCCTATATAACCCCTGTTCCAGGTGGGGTAGGACCCCTAACTGTGGCAGTATTGATGTCCAACTGCCTCAAGGCAGCCACAGCAAGGAGAATAATTTAATTGCTCGTAGGGATAACTGGAATCCCTGGCTCTGGAAAAAGTACCCTTCTTTTATTTTTTAAAAATAAGGGCTTTCCTGTCTTTGAAAGTGACGAAGTGGTAAGAAATCTTTACAGGAAAAGGGCTGTCTTGAGGGAATTAAAAAGAAATTTTCCTCAATTTTTTTCTGGGGGGATCTTTTTAAAGGAAGATTTTTCACATTATATTTTTTCTTCCAAAAAAGCCCTTAGTAAACTTGAAAAGATTTTACACCCTCTGGTATTGAAGGAGCTTTTAAAATTTAAGAAAAAGAACAAAAAAAATATTGCTGTGGCGGAGGTTCCCCTTCTTTTTGAAAAAAGATTAGAAAAATACTTTGATTTTACAATTTGTGTCTCAAGAAATAAAAGGGAAGCCCTTAAAAGTTTTGCCAAAAGCAAGGGTATAAGTTTAAAAGAAGCAGAGAGGAGGGCATCCTTTCAATTTCCTTTAAGTTTAAAGAAAAAGAAGGCGGATTATGTAATTAAAAATAATGGAACTCTTCAGGACTTAAAAAACCAGTTTTTTATATTCTTAAAAGTTTTAAATATGAAGATGAAAAAGTCCCTCTGAAAGGATTGCCACAAATACCCCGAGGATAAAACTTAAAAATCTCCCCCCTCTACCATCAGTGGTTTTATGGACC
>JBBFMJ010000140.1:0-5343 GCA_037478515.1 Thermoanaerobaculia bacterium | reverse complement strand
CCATTTATTATTGCATTTACTTCCATTGGCTTCCCGTTTATCATATTTATATTATACCATACATTTCTACCTGATGGATATGTAATTGATTTTATGTTTCCATTTTTGTTGTATGTGTATGTCGTTGTATATTCAATGCCAGCAATTGTTATTCTTTCATCTTTTATAAATCCAGTCCTGTAATAATTAAATCTTGTTATCCCAGATGGATCATAAACAGATGTAAGCCGCCCTATACCATAACTTGATGAAATTTCATCATAATAAAAATAAATATTGTAAGCTGAATCTGGATATTGTATGCTTAAAGCCCTGTTTAATGCATCATAATTTCTTATTGAAGCTATGCCTAAGGAATCTGTCTCTTGGGTCAAATTTCCTGCTTTATCATAAACTTTTATTGTTATCCCTGAATCTGGACTTTCTATCTTTATTAGTCGCCCAAAATCATCATACCTGTAATTTGTCTCTTGCCCTTCAGGTGCTATAACCTTTATTAAATTGTCATCTGTATCATAAAAATATTGTGTTATTATATCTTCTCCTTCATTTTTTACTTTTTTTGTCTTTAGCCGATTTAAATGATCATATGTGTTTTCTATGTAATGCTCACCTCCTGAATAGGGATGGTTTGAATCATCTTCTGCTATTAAATTCCCTGCCAAATCATAAAAATACTCGCTATAAGTCCCATCAAAATTTATCTTCTTCTTTAACCTATTGTATCCATCATATTCATATTCTTCCCTTTTGTATGTTATATATCCACCCCCTTCTTTCCTTTGATATTCTTCCTTTATCTTATTCCCTGATTTGTCTAAAGTGTATAAAATCTTATCCCCACCTAAACCCAATTCTGCCTCCTCCTCTTCTTCAATTAAACGCCCTGCTAAATCATATGTATAGTTTGTTATGTTCCCTTCTGGATGTATTATGTAATCAAGCTCACCATTTTGATTGTAAATATAATCAGTTATTATTGGCTCTGTCTCTGAGCCAGATGGAAGTATTGTCTCCCTTATAACCCTTCCTAATCCATCTGTTATCCTCTGGATTTGAACTAAATTTTCATCTGTTTCAAGGAGTGGTGTCCCATATACATCATAGTTTTCATATTGTTTTATCTGCCCTAATGCATTTATTGTTCGATATAAACGACCTCTGTTGTTTAAATTTGGATCATCATCAGGATAGTACTGATAAGTTGTTATGTCTGATACATCTTCCCTTGGTCCATCCCTTTGAACTTCCCTTCCTCTCAAATCATATGTTATCGTCTCAACTATCTCTGTTGGGGATGGGTCTGTCTCATTTATAAAACCCTTCTTTTTTATCGTAAGTGTTAAATGATCTTGAGAAAGAATATATTCTTCTGTCTTGTTTTCATTTGGCTTTACAACTGATTTCTTTTCTATCTTTGTTACCATCCCTAAAATTTCTGGGTTTTCATAATAATAATTTGTGGTTCTCTCATCTTCTGTTCCCCATGCTTCTATAATTTGAATTAGCCGACCTAAACTATCATAACTCTTCTTTGTTATATTCCCATTCCCATCTTCTTCCTCTACCTTTCTTCCCTTTTCGTCATATTTAAATTTTTTATTTTGATTTCCACAGGAGGAACATCCACCTTGTATCTCTTTTACAAGCCCCCTACCTCCTTTGTATTCAAAAAAATATGTCGTCTCATATACTGATGTCTCTGATTGATGTTCCTTTACAACTGTCTTCCCAAAATATGGGTATGATATCTCTATCCATTCATTATTCCCTTCTTTATAAGATGATTTTGTCCTCCTTGATGAATCATATGTGTGTGCTTCTATAATTTTTCCTGAATAGTTTTTTACTTGTATTAAATTCTTTGGACTTGCTGTATCATAGACATATAGACGATCTGTGTTTGTTGTTGTATTTGTTGGATAAAATACCTTTTCTAAATAATTTGTTGATAAGTAACTATACTTAAATTTTTTACCATCCCATAATGTAACCTCCGTTAATTTGTTTGAAGAATTATATGCAAATGTAATTGTTCTTCCCAATGGATCTATAACTGAAGATAGCTTGCCTGATGTATAATTTCCTATATAACAATTCCCATAAATATCACAACTTGAATACCATAATCCATCTGATTTTGTAAACCTTATGGTATTCCCATCATAGTCAGTTAATATATAATATGTCCCATCATCATAGACACTCCCTTTTAAGTCATAGGGCCAATAACCAGTAAATTCATTTGAGGATGGATATGTCTCAAGGAAGTAATGTTTTGTCCCTTCTTCTGTCAGATGCCTTAAAATCCTTCTTCCATCTGGAAGAACATTTGTCTGAACCATCCTTTGATTGAATGTATGTGTCCAACCCTAGCCCAAAATCCCACCTGCTACATTTAAGTCCGTTTCTTGATTGTTATAGGACCTTTTAAATGAAAATCCAGCCAAATCATCTATTGTAAAATCAATTTCTTCATAGTGCATATTCCCAGATGATACATTTACAGGACCTCCCACACAACTTGAACCGCTTTCGTCTTCACAACACTCCCAATCAGGTGCTGGTTTGCAACCTGTCTCAAGTGCTAGTGGAAATTCAACTGAAAATGGTGCACTATTTGCTGTATATGTTCCACAATAAGAACCACTGCATCTTTCAAGCCGAGATGTATAACTTTGTGTTGTGCCAGCATAAGAACAGCCAACACCTAAGACAGGATACCATATCCCTTGCTCAAACCTTGGCTCACAAAATTTGTCATTCATCCTTGCATTGCCACAATTTTTTGAAGAATTATAATTTTCAATTACGCACATTCCAGCAGAATTACAACTCCCCCAAGGATTTCCTAAACACCAATGGCAAGGTGCTTGATATGGAACAGTTGCATATAAAGTAAATCCACCTGATGTAGGAACAACTTGCAAAGAAAGCCCCATATAATTTGAATAAACATTGCTTTTGCATCCATCACAAGCATCCCAGCACATACATACCTGCCAATCGCTATACCAATAAAGCTGTCTTTCACATAGATGTCCTGCTGCTGCGGCATCAGGTCTCCCTTGACATTTGAGTGTCTCAGCCCCACCACTTGGACATTGGAAGCAATTTCCTGTTGGATAACCTGCAGTATGATCACAGCCATTTCCACAATCTGTTGGAGGTGGCCAATTTACACGAAGAGATATTTCAGGTTTTGAAGTTAAGGTAAAGGATAAAACAAAAACTATTAAAACAGTTTTCATTTAAACCTCTAATTATATTTTTACCATATTTTTTTAGATGTGAATTGGAAATTTAAAGCTTATTAAATTAAAGATTCATTTATCCAGTTTAAATACTTCTCAAAGCCCTTTTTTATTTCCAATAATATTATTTCAGGGACTTCATATGGATGGCTTTTTAATATAATTTTTTCAATTTTTTCATAGTTTTCTACTTTTGTTTTAAAAATACAAAGAAATTCTTCCTCTTCACAAACTTTCCCTTGCCATTTATAAATTGAAAGGTAGGCAGGTATTATGGTAGAGCAGGCAATCAAGTTTTCATTTAAGAGTTTTTTTGATAATTCCTTGGCAACTTCCTTTGAAGGAGTGGTACAAAAAATAACTGCATATTTTTCCTTCATAAAATCTCCAGCATTTTATCTATGGCTTCTTTTGCTTTTATTCTTATATTTTCTTCAACTTCAATTTCTGGCTTTAATGTTTTTAATGAATTTAAAACCTTTTCAAGAGTTATCCTTTTCATATTCGGGCAGATTATTTTCCTTGAAACTGGATAAAATTTTTTTGAAGGGTTTTCTTTTTTTAATCTATGGATTATTCCATTCTCAGTTCCAATTATAAATTCTTTTGCCTCTATTTCCCTTGCCTTTTTAAGCATACCTCCAGTGGAAAGGACAAAGTCCGCAATTTCCACCACATCTGGAGGACATTCTGGATGAACCATTACAATTGCATCTTTATGCTTTTCTTTTAATTTCAAAATATCTTCTTTTTTAATCCATATGTGCGTGGGACAAAAACCCTCCCAGATATAAATTTTCTTTTTAGTATTTTTTGAGACAAAATTTCCTAAATTCATATCAGGTATAAAAATTATTTCATCAGCATCAATTGATTCAACAACTTTTAATGCATTTGAGGAAGTACAGCATATATCTGAATATGCCTTTATCAGGGCTGAAGTATTTATATAGCATACCACCTTTGCCCTGGGATACCTTTTTTTCATTTCCTTTAATTGCTCAAGGGTAATCATATCGGCAAGGGGGCACCCTGCTTTAAGGTCTGGAAGAATTACCTTTTTTTCAGGATTTAATATCTTTGCTGTCTCTGCCATAAAATGGACTCCACAAAACAAAATGACATCTGCCTTTGTCTCTGCTGCCTTCCTGGAAAGCTCTAAGGAGTCCCCTACAAAATCAGCAATGTCCTGCACTTCCCCCCTTTGATAATTATGAGCCAGAATTACTACATTTTTTTTCCTTCTTAGATTTTCAATTTCCTTTAAAATATCATTCATAGACATCCTCTATTATACCACCTCCAAGAAGGATATCCCCATCATAAAAGACCGCTGATTGGCCTGGTGTAATAGACATCTGGGGTTCTGAAAATTCAATTTCTACATTTTTTATATTTTTAATTGAAATTTTTGCTCTGGCAGGTGTGTGTTTGTACCTTATTTTCACAAAACATTCAAAATTTTTCTCTCGCTCTTGAATGGAAACCCAGTTAATATCCACAGCAGAAAACCTTTTTTTAAAAAGATCCTTTTTTGTCCCCGCATAAATTACATTTTCCTTTGGATCAATTTTTACCACATAAAGGGGTTCTGAATGAGAAAGCCCCATTCCCCTCCTCTGGCCTATGGTGTATAAAGAAATTCCCCTGTGCTCACCCAAAACATTCCCTTTCAAATCCTTTATAAGCCCTTTTTTTGTTGCAGGGAGTAAAAAATTTAAATCTCCCTCAAAGAAATCCTGACTCTCTGCCTTTTCTGAAAGAGGCAATTTTAATCTTTTTGCAATTTTTTTGACTTCCTCTTTTCTAAATTCCCCAAGAGGAAAAAGTGTTCTTGAAATTTGCTCCTTTGTAAGTTTCCATAAAAAATAGGACTGGTCTTTTTTCTCATCAACTCCTTTTTTAAGGACATACCTTTCCCCCAACCTTTCAATCCTTGCATAATGTCCCGTGGCAAAATAATCAAATTTTATTCCAGCCTTTTGAGCCATTAAAGGTAGAAGATCAAACTTTATCTTCCAATTGCAAAATACACAGGGATTTGGAGTCCTTCCACTTGTATATTCTTTTTTTACATAGTTTAATATTT
>JBBFMJ010000139.1:0-5401 GCA_037478515.1 Thermoanaerobaculia bacterium | reverse complement strand
CCAGTTAAGGTTCCTGAAATAAATGCCTCATCCCAGTTTTCAATTTCCTTTATATTAGGCGGCTCTTCTATGATTTCGATATTTAAATTTTGGCAAATTTTAAAGATATTTTCCCTGGTAACTCCTTTAAGCAGGTAGTTTCCCAGGGGGTGGGTATAAACTTTGTCATCTTTTACTGCATAAAAGTTTGTGGAGGCACCTTCTCTGATATTTCCTTCACTATCATAAAATAAAACTTCATCAAAACCTTCCTTTTTTGCCTTTATCTTGGAAAGGACTGGACCCATTAAGGAAATTGTCTTTATATCACACCTTTCCCATCTAAAGTCAGCAATTGCCAGGGCTTTAAAACCTTCCTTTATCTCTTTTAAATTGTGGAATTTATAGGGGAAATAGAAGATCAGGTAATTTGGTTTTAAACCCTCAGGAGGTATGTGGTTTCTCAGATGTGCTCCTCTGGTGATTTGAATATACAAGCCCCCAATTTCTTTTTTAAGTAAATTTAAATATTCTTTAAGGTGTTCTTCAAAATTTTCAGGATAGGGGATAAGGGCTTCCTTTAAGGAATTTCTGAGACGTTCCAGATGCTCCTCTAAAAACAGAACCTTTCCTTTTTTAACCTTACAGACCTCATATACCCCATCTCCAAATAAAAACCCCCTGTCAAAGACAGAAATTTTTGCCCTGCCATAGGTCAGCAGATTTCCATTGAGCATAACTTTTTTCATTTTTTTATTTTCCCCAGGATAAATTCCATTAAATTAACATATGTGCTTATCTTGGAATAGATATTTTCAGCAATTTTTTCAATATAGGTATGGGATGTCAGGTTCCTGTCGTCAGTCATTTCAATTAGCATAGTTGTTTGTTCTTCATCAATAATTCCAACACTGAAAGCTTCCCTGAAGCATTTTTTTGGAGAATTACAAAGAATTCCTTCAGAAAAATTTAAATAATCTTTTAAACTCTTCCACATTAGATCAAAGGTATATTCAAATCTTTTTATAGTGGAATCCCTTACAATTACAGAATAGGGTTCTTTTAAAACCTCTTTCAAACTGTTTAATGCCCTTTCAAATTCCCTTATTCTAAAATTTAGTTTTTCCATATAATTTTCCCACTTTTTTTTATTTCTTCCTTTAAATTTTCAGAGGCCTCTTCCAGAAAAAGCACATCCACATTATAGATGATTTTAGATTCTTCCAGAGCTTCCTTAAATAGGATAGTTGAAATTTTTGAAGCCCCTTCCACTGCAATATCTATATCTGAAGTCCTTAAATATTCTTCTCTTGCCCTGGAGCCAAACAGGTAAATTTTTACCCCTTTTTCTTTAAAGGTGTTGGAAGCAATTTTTTTTATGATTTCCAGGTCAATTTCCATAGGGTTTAATTATAACAAAATTTTCCAATAAGTTTAATTTTTTTTGAAAAAATTATAAAGTTTAGTTTGTGAAAATTTTCCCAAAGTTGTTTTTTGTGGTATAATAATAAAATTTATTTCAGGAGGTCTTTTTATGTCAAAGGTTTATATTACTTTAGACGGGAATGAAGCAGCTGCTTCCATTGCCCATAAGGTATCGGAAGTTATAGCCATTTATCCCATAACCCCTTCTTCTCCCATGGGGGAGTTTGCAGATGAATGGTCTGCAAAGGGAATCCCAAACATCTGGGGCACTATCCCAAAGGTAGTGGAGATGCAGTCAGAAGCAGGGGCTGCAGCAGCCGTCCACGGAGCAATACAGACAGGGGCACTTACCACAACCTTTACAGCAGCTCAGGGGCTTCTTTTAATGATTCCCACCATGCATAAAATTGCAGGGGAACTGACGCCCACAGTTTTTCATGTTTCAGCCAGAACCCTGGCTACCCATGCCTTATCCATTTTTGGAGACCATTCCGATGTTATGGACTGTAGAGCCACAGGTTTTGCACTTCTGGCTTCCAATTCAGTCCAGGAAGCCCAGGATATGGCAATGATTGCCCACAGTGCCACAGTTAAAACAAGGGTGCCTTTCCTGCACTTTTTTGATGGTTTCAGGACTTCCCATGAAGTTCAAAAAATTGAAAAAATTTCAGAGGAAACAATACTTAAAATGATGGATATGGACGCCATAGTCCAGCATAGAGGAAGGGCTTTAAATCCAGAAAAGCCAGTTATCAGAGGAACTGCACAAAATCCAGACCATTTCTTCCAGGCAAGGGAAAGGATAAATCCTTTTTATGATGTTTCCCCTTCAATTGTCCAGGAGGTTATGGATAAATTTTATGAACTGGAAGGCAGGAGATATAACCTCTTTGATTACTTTGGAGAAAAAGATGCAGAATATATCATTGTTATGATGGGTTCCGGTGCCGAAACAGCCCAGGAAACCATTGAATATCTTATGGGAAAAGGGGAAAGGGTGGGGCTGGTAAAGGTTCGCCTTTACAGACCATTTTCAATGGGGCATTTCTTAAAAGTTCTACCCCAAACCACAAAAAAAATAGTAGTTCTGGACAGGACAAAGGAGCCAGGGGCAGAAGGGGAGCCCTTATATCTGGATGTCTCCGCCAGCGTCCTTTATGGAATTAAAAATAATTTGTGTAATTTTAAAGGTATACCTGAAATTTATGGTGGAAGATATGGCCTATCTTCTAAGGAATTTACACCTGCCATGGTAAAGGGTATTTTTGATGCTATGAAGGAAAACAGAATAAAGCATAATTTTACCATTGGAATTGAAGATGATGTAACCCATTTGAGCCTGCCTTATGACAAGGAATTTTTTATTGATTCTTCAGAGTTCCGGGGGCTTTTCTTTGGACTTGGAGCTGATGGGACTGTTTCTGCAAATAAAAATAGCATTAAAATCATTGGTGAAGAGACAGAAAACTGGGCTCAAGGGTATTTTGTTTATGATTCCAGAAAAGCAGGAACCCTTACCACTTCTCATTTGAGGTTTGGAAAAAAGCCCATACGCTCCACCTATCTGGTTCAGAAGGCAAATTTTATTGCCTGTCATCAATTTGTATTCCTGGAAAAATACGATATGTTGAAGTATGCAGAAAGGGGTTCTACATTTTTGGTTAATTCACCCTTCAAGCCAGATGAGTTCTGGGACAGGATTCCAAGGAAGGTACAGGAGCAGATAATTGAAAAGGACTTGAAGGTTTATGTGATTGATGCTTATGAAGTGGCGGCAAAGACAGGTATGGGAAGGATGATAAACACCATAATGCAGACCTGCTTTTTTGCCATTTCAGATATTATTCCCAGGGATGAGGCAATTGCAAAGATAAAAAATGCCATTGAGAAGACCTATGGTAAAAAGGGTGAAAAAATTGTAAAGAAAAACTTTGAAGCAGTGGATCAGACCCTGGCAAATCTTTATAAGCTTGATTATCCAAAGAAGGTTACTTCAAATATAGAGATGCAAAAACCAGTTCCTGACTCAGCCCCAGAGTTTGTAAAGAATGTGGTGGCAAAGATAATTGAAGGAAGAGGGGATGAGGTGAAGGTCTCTGAAATGCCTCCTGATGGTACCTTTGATACAGGGACAACCCAGTATGAAAAAAGAAATATTGCTCTGGAAATTCCTGTTTGGGAGCCATCTATCTGTATTCAATGCGGAAAATGTTCCTTTGTATGCCCCCATGCCACTATCAGAATAAAGGTTTATGAACCATCCTATCTTGAAAAGGCACCCAAGACCTTTAAATCTATGGACTATATTGCACCAGAATACAAAGGCAAAAAATATACGATACAGGTTGCCCCTGAGGACTGCACTGGATGCGGGCTCTGCGTGGAGGTCTGCCCTGCAAAGGACAAGAAAAATCCATCTCTTAAAGCATTGAGGATGGAGCCCCAGATTCCTTTAAGGGAGCAGGAGAGGGAAAACTGGGACTTCTTTTTATCTATTCCCGATGTGGATAGAAAAACAGTCAAGGTCAATACCATAAAAGGTTCTCAATTTTTAAGACCCCTCTTTGAATTTTCCGGTGCCTGTGCTGGATGTGGTGAAACCCCCTATGTAAAGCTACTTACCCAGCTCTTTGGGGACAGGGCAGTGATTGCCAATGCCACTGGCTGTTCTTCCATTTATGGGGGGAATTTACCCACTTTTCCCTATTGCAAAAACGAGCAGGGAAGGGGTCCTGCCTGGAATAACAGTTTGTTTGAAGATGCAGCAGAATTTGGTTATGGTTTCAGGTTGACCATTGACAAGCACAGGGAATATGCTATGGAACTTTTGATGAAACTGAAAGATAAACTTCCTGAAAATCTGGTAAGGGGCTTGCTTGAAACAAAGCAGGAGACAGAAACAGAAATTGAAGCCCAGAGGGAAAGGGTTCAGGAACTCAATAAAATTTTAAGCACTATGAATGGGCTTGAGGCAAAGAGTTTGCTCTCCATATCTGATTCCTTGATTAAAAGGTCTGTATGGATTTTGGGTGGTGATGGATGGGCTTATGATATTGGTTATGGCGGGCTGGACCATGTCCTGGCATCTGGTGCCAATGTAAATATGCTGGTTTTAGATACTGGTGTTTATTCAAATACAGGAGGGCAGATGTCCAAGGCAACCCCAAAAGGGGCAGTGGCAAAGTTTGCCTTTGGTGGAAAACCAGCTCCTCGTAAGGATTTAGGGCTTATGGCTATTGCCTATGGAAATGCCTATGTGGCAAAGGTTGCCTTTGGTGCCAATGACCTTCAAACCTTAAAGGCATTTCTGGAAGCAGAAAGTTATAATGGTCCATCAATTATAATTGCTTATTGCCATTGTATTGCCCATGGAATTGATATGCTGAAAGGTCTGGACCAGCAAAAGAAAGCAGTTGATTCAGGAAGCTGGATACTTTACAGATACAACCCTGTTTTGAAAGAGAAAGGGGAAAAGCCATTGATAATTGACTCAAAGGCACCTTCCATTCCCCTGGAAGAATATTACTGGAGTGAGACCAGGTTTTCAATGCTGAGGAAAAGCAACCCAGAAAGGGCTCAGGCACTTCTGGAAGAGGCAAAAAAAGAAGCAGAAAATCAATGGAATTTTTATACAAAACTGGCAGAAATTTTATAAAAAGGAGAAAACTATGATAGATTTATCTTTAAATTTAGGTGGAATTAAGATAGAGCACCCCATTATGGCAGGGGCATCACCGTTATCTGAGAATCTGGATGGGATAAAAAAACTTGAAGACAGCGGGGTTTCAGCAATATTTCTTCATTCTCTTTTTGAAGAACAGATTGCCATTGAAAATGGGGCTCTGGAACATTATTTAAAGCAGGGGACTGAGGCCTATGCAGAGTCCATTAGTTATTTCCCTTCCATAGATGATTTTAAATCCAGCGAGGATGAGTATCTGGAAAAGATAAGAAAAGCAAAGGATTCCATATCAATTCCCCTGATTGCCAATTTAAA
>JBBFMJ010000138.1:0-5413 GCA_037478515.1 Thermoanaerobaculia bacterium | reverse complement strand
GTATTGAAAATCTGCCAGGTCAGAACTTATTGAGCAAAAAAGAAAGGGAAATCTTTTTTGAGTCCCTTTATCCCTATTTCTATTTTGGAACCAATGAGATACTTGGGCTGATTAAATACCCCTATAAATTTATTTATAAAAAAAATATGGAACTCTTTGATATTTATAAAGACCCAGAGGAAAAAAATAAACTTCAAGATAGAGGTAAAATAAAAAATTTTAAAAGCATATTGGTTACTCTTTTAAAGTGGAAAAAATTTCACCTGTGGATGAAGAAAGAGAAAAGAAACTGTCCAGTTTGGGCTATCTGAAAGGTGCAGACCTCTCTAAAATAAAACAAAAAGACCCCGATGAAGCAATGGTGGTTCTGGCAAAGTTAGAAAAGGCAAGGAGTGAATACCTTTTTGGGGATTTAAATATTGCTTTAAATTTATACAATGAATTGCTTGAGGAATTCCCTTCTTCTTCAGTTATTTTGGATGAAAGGGGGCTGATTCTTTATTCTTTAGGGAAAAAGGAAGAAGCCAGAAAAAGTTTTGAGCTTTCTTTAAAATATTTTCCCGGAAATTTTAATGCCTTAATAAATCTTGCAAATTACTATTCCCAGGAAGGAAAATTAAAAGAAGCCATTGCATATTACGAAAAAGCAAGTGCTTTAAAACCCCAGGACCCGGATTTGCTTTTTAACTATGCTGCCACCTGTGCCAATTCAGGTGAAATGAAAAAAGCCAAAGAACTCTTTAAAAAATACTTAAAACTTTATCCCGATGATCCTGAAAAGGCAAAAATTGAAGAATTTCTAAAAAAATAACAAAAATTTATTCCCCTATTTTTATTTTTGGCTGTGCATCCTTTAATTTTTTATCCTGAAATTTAGGATTCAATCTTAATTTTCTATCCATTTTTTCCTTTGTGTCCTGATACTTTTGAATCTTCTTTTCTGAAAGAGGAATTATTAGTTTTTCTTGTTTTGGATGGTCAGTCAAGACCTCCACTCTTCCAAATTCCTCTTTTAAATTTTCCAGGGGTGCCTTTCTATAAACATTGAGGATTTTGTATCCTTTTTCTTCCCTGTAGGAGCAGGAAAATTTTTCCGGGCACTGAATAGATTTGATTTTAAAAGGCACATCTCTGGCAGAGTATATTTTTGTGCTTGCTGAAAAGCCATCGTCTACAACATTTATATCATCCCACTGAACCCAGCCTGTTAAACCATTTGAATGATTCTGAATCTGATACCATCCTGTAAGAAATCCAATTATTTTATATTGTTCCTTTTGATTTAGTTTAAATTTTATATTACTTTCCTTTTTTGGGCTTTCATAGGCAACTTTATCATTTCCTGCAGGGATTAAAAGACCTGGTTTTGTAGTTAAATTAAATATTAGAGTTTCTGGCTCTGCCCAAAGGTAATTCTTTACAAGGACTTTTAAAATATATCCTGCAACGGGCAGATTTTCAATATTTGTTTTAAATTTTATATTAAAATAATTTTCTCCAATTTGCAGGGGTTTGAGGGACCTTATTTTAAAGATAAAATAATTTCCAGGGCTTATGTTTTCTCCCAGAGGGGTAATATTTTCAAGGATTACTTCCTCAGGGGGGTGTACAGAAAATTCTAAAATAGAAAAATTTAAATTGGCAGGACTTTTTATTTTTATAATCTGGTCCAGGTTTTCATCCGGAAGCAATGTTATGGCTTCCCTGGGGGAAGGTTCAAATTTAAGAAGGGGAATTACATTCATTGTAATTGTCAGTCGATGGATATTATCCTTTGGTTCATTGGTGGTTATTTTTATAACTGTTCTCCAGTCACCTTCGGCAATTTTTGGGGTTATGGTAAAGATTAATTTTTCCTTTGATCCAGGAGGCAGTTTTGAAGGCATACTTAAAATTGTGCAATTACAATAAGGGACAACTTCTGTAAATTCCAGGGTTTCATTTCCCCTGTTTTCAATTAAAAATTCCCCTTCTACTTCTGCCTTTTGCAGGACATTTCCAAGATGAACTGTTGACTCTTCTACATAAAAAATTGGCTGGGCAGGAAGATAAAAAGATAAGAAAAATAAGAGAATAAAAAATATCTTTTTCATAGCCAAATATTATATCACAGAAATTTTAGAGCAGGAATAAAAATGTGATTAAAATAAAGCAGGGGATGAGGAAGATGATGGCTTTGAGCATATAGCCAAAGAAGGAAGGCATCTTTACTTTCTGGTGTTCGCAGATTACCTTTACCATAAAGTTTGGTCCATTTCCAATATAAGTATTGGCACCCATAAAGACAGCCCCTAAGGAAATTGCTGCCAAAATGGCGTGGGGTACCCCTGCCACTTCCTGAGGAAGCCCCTGTGCCTGCGTCAAACCCTGGGCAAGGGAAAGATATGTAAGATAGGTTGGAGTGTTGTCCAGGAAAGAGGAAAGACCCCCCGTCACCCAGAAAAAATGCCAGGGCTTTGTAATTCCCATCTCTCCTCCCCTTGCTTCTAAGATCAAGAGTGCTGGAACCATAGTAACAAATATTCCTGCAAAGAGAACTGCCACTTCAATAATTGGGGCAAAATTAAACTCATTTTTTTCCCTTATTTCTTTTTTAGTATATTTTAAGGATATCAGAGAGATTAAAATCATTATAAATTCTCTGTAAGGGGTCTTTAAAAATATAACCGATGCCAGTATTCCAAAGATTAAAATCATATTTAAAGAACCATAGAGTTTTAAGGGTTCATATGCAATTTTGTCTAACTTTTTAATGGCTTCTGGCTCTTTTTTATAATAATGTCTGTCCAGAAAATAAAAAATTGTAAGGATTATTGCCATCATAAATGCCCATTCTGGGAAAAGGCGAAGGGACCAGAAGAAGGGAACTCCCCTTAAATATCCCATAAAAAGGGGTGGATCCCCAATGGGTGTGAGGCATCCCCCTATGTTTGAGACAATAAAGATAAAAAATACAGGTATGTGGGAGATATAAAGGCGCTCTCTGTTAATTCTTAAGACAGGTCTTATAAGAAGCATTGAAGCACCGGTGGTTCCAAAGATATTGGCAATAATTCCGCCTACCAGCAAAAATAATGTATTGTTTTTAGGTGACCCAAGGATATCCCCGGAAAGAAAAATTCCCCCACTTACAATAAAAAGGGAGCCCAAGAGGACTATAAAGGAAAAATATTCCTTGACTTCGTGTAAAAGAGGGTGAAAGTCCCCATAATGATAAAATAAAATTATAACGGGTATGGAATAAATAATAGAAAAGATTGCTTTGTTTTTATTTTTTTCCCAGAAATGCTCATTTATAAGGGGAGCAATGGCAATGGTAAGAAGGGTTAAAATAAAAGGCACTACACTCCATAATGGCAAAATATGACCTAAATTTTCCATAGTTTTCTCCTATTTTATATTAAAGGATATTATATCATTTTTTAAATATTATTGTTTTAAATTTAGTTTAAATTTTTTATTGAAGTAAATTTGATATAGTACAAATCCTGGTGTAAAATAGAATTGTAAAATTATTGAGGAGGGACTTTATGGATAAGCTAAGGGTAAAATGTTCTATCTTTTTTCTCTTAATTAATTTATTTTCTTTACAATCTATAACCTCATCTTCCCAATGGTACAGGGGTTTTTTCTCCAGTTGTAACCCAGTGGATGGTTCTGTTTTGCAGACGCCTGATAACTCCTATATAATGTTTTCAAAGGTTGATTGTGCCTCCAGCTGGTTATTAAAGGTTGACTGCAATGGAGATCCTTTGTGGTTCAATGTCTATGATATGGAAAAATCCTTTCAGGCAGAGGATATGCAATTGACTTCTGATGGTGGATATATTTTGGCAGGAAATATAGATTCTGGAGATATGGAAATAATAAAATTGGATTCCTTTGGGAATGTCCAATGGGCAAAAATTTATAGTAGTAACTTATATGATGTGGCATATTCAATTAAACAAACCCAGGAAGGGGGTTATATATTTGTGGGAAAATCGCAATCACCGCCTCCAGTAAAATATTATACCTTTATTTTGAAATTTGATAATTTTGGAAATATTCAGTGGCAAAAAAGTTTCGATTTAAATAATAATTTTCCCAATTTTATTCAAAGAACTTCAGACAATGGTTTTATTCTTTTGGACTCTTACTATTCCAGCAGTACCAATTCTTATGATGTACTGCTTTTAAAATTAGAAAGCAGTGGAAATATTCAATGGGAAAAAACCTATGGTGGAACAGGTCGCCTGGAAGGAACCTTTATTATTGAAACTTTTGATTCTGCTTTTATTTTAGCGGGGAATTCCTATTGCTATGATACGGGTGATTATAATGTTTGGATTGCAAAGTTAAACCAAAGTGGTGATATTCAGTGGCAAAAAATGTATGGGGAAATGGGTAATGAAACTGTAAATTCCATACAGCAAAACCCTGATGGTAGTTTTATATTGGGTGGGGCTAAATTAAATATGCCTTGGTTTTTTAAAATAGATGGCAGTGGAAATGTTATTTGGGAGAAAATACACAATGATTATACCTATATGCCAGAGGAAACCTTATTTATTACCTCAACCTCTGATGGATGTTTTATAGCTGCAGAAAAGATGTTTTATTTTGGAGAAACCTATTTTATGGGAATTTTAAAGACAGAGGAAACGGGTAATATTTCTGGTTGTGATTTCCCTACAAATACGAGTTCTTTCGTGACAGATGCATCTTTGACACCTTCTGAACCCACCATAGAAGTTATTACATTAAATTTCCAGGAAGAAGCAAGTTCTCCGTCAGTTTTTACTCCGTATTTGGGCAGAATAAAATTTTGCCTTGATTCCACCTATTACAATTTGGCAATAGTGAAAAATGGCAGTGGAAAAGTTGTCAGCGATCCCGTTGGAATAAATTGTGGTTTCCTTTGCAACGATCAATTTAAAGAAAATACCACAGTAATACTCAATGCATCAAGTAGCCCTGGTTCTTATTTTGAGTCCTGGGGAATGGACTGTGTTGATACGGGAAATACCCAAACACAGGTACAAATGAACTCTTCCAAGATTTGCACAGCCAATTTCTTGAGTTGTGACTCAAATCTGGGCGACCCTTCAGAAAATGGAATTATTTCAGCCTTGGATGCATCTCTGGTATTGCAAAATATTGTAGGAATTAAGGATTTTACTCGAGCTCAATATTGTAAAGCGGATGTAAATGGAAGCAGTACAGTCACTTCTCTGGATGCCTCATATATATTGCAATGTTCTGTTGGACTTTGTTCAAATCTTCCGCCCTTTTTCCTTCCCAGTTGCCAGAGCCATGGCAATTGCCCATAAATAATCAGAGCATAAATTATAAAAATATCTAATAATTTACGCTTTTTTTTGGAATAAAATTATAAAAAAAGAGGCCCTTTTGAAAGGGCCTTAAAAAAGGA
>JBBFMJ010000137.1:0-5421 GCA_037478515.1 Thermoanaerobaculia bacterium | reverse complement strand
TCTGGGCAAAGGTGATGGCACTCTTTTAATGCTAAATAGTTTTTACTTAATTGTCATTGCAATTACCTTAATTGGAGTTGCTCTGGGGAGATTCCCAGCTTTAAAGATGAACAGGGCAACTATTACCCTGGCGGGCTCCACAATTCTATTGGGATTTGGTGCAATTTCCCCGGAAGTTGCCTTTAAATTAATTGATTTCAATACCCTTGCTCTTATTTTTTCCATGATGATTTTGAATGCCAATCTAAAACTTTCTGGCTTTTTTTCTATTTTAAACAGATTTATTTTAATTAAAGCAAAAAACCCAAAAAAACTTTTAATTTTGATAATTTTTTCTTCAGGTTTTTTGTCAGCTATATTTTTAAATGATACAGTGGTTTTGATACTGACACCTTTAATTTTATATACTTTAAAATCCTTAAAGGTAAACCCTCTTCCCTATCTTTTAGCCCTTGCCCTTTCTTCCAATGTGGGTTCTATGGCAACAATTACGGGTAATCCTCAAAATATGATAATAGGCATTTCCTCAAAGATATCTTATACAAAATTTCTTCTTCACTTAATTTTTCCTTCTCTTTTGGGACTTTTAATTATTTACTTTGTTTTAATTTTCCTTTACAGAAAAGAATTTCAAAAAGAAAAGTTTGAGATCCTAAAAATTCCTGAAGTTAAGATTTTCAAACCCCTCTTGATAAAAACTCTTATCTCTATTTTAATTTTACTTTTAGGTTTTTTTTCAGGTGCCTCCATTGTAATGACTGCACTCTTTTCTATTTCCATCCTGCTTATAACCAGAAGGGTAAAACCCCACAGGGTCTTTGCTGAAATTGACTGGTCTTTACTCGTCTTTTTTGCAGGTCTTTTTATAGTTACAGGAACCCTTGGGGAAATTGGTTTTGTGGAAAGGATGTGGCAATTTTTTTCTCCCCTTTTCAGTAAAGGCATCTTTCTTTTTTCCTTTGGAACCCTCATTATTTCCAATTTAATTTCCAATGTTCCAGCAGTCCTCCTCATAAAACCCTTCATCCCTTTAATGGAATTTCCCTTTTATAAATGGCTTCTCCTTGCCATGGCTTCCACCCTAGCAGGGAATTTAACACTCATTGGTTCTGTGGCAAATCTAATAGTGGCAGAAGGGGCAAAAAGGGAGGGCTTTGAAATTACTTTCTGGGAGTATTTAAAGGCAGGTTTTCCCACTACTCTTTTAACATTCATTTTTTCATTGCTTTTTTTTAAAATTATTTTGTGTTAAAATGTTTTAAGATGGACAGCAAATATAAATCAAAAAATATAAAAGTAAAAGACATTGTAAAGGAGCAAAGCTCTTTATGGGAGAATAATATTGAAAATAATAATCAAAAAGAAAAATTTGTAAAATTAATATTTGGAGATGTTAGAAAAGCTCTGGATATTCTGCCAGATAATTTCATAGATTGTATTATTACTTCTCCTCCATATTGGAAGCAAAGGGATTATAAACATAAAAATCAAATCGGACAGGAAAGCTCTTATTATGATTATATTAATAATTTAATAGGAGTTTTTAATAAATTAAAAAGAATACTAAAACCAACAGGAACCTTTTTTTTAAATATTGGATACAAATGGCAGGAAAAGGAATTATTACTTATACCAGATCTATTGGCAATAGAAATGCAAAGAAATGGCTGGGCACTTATAAATAAGATAATTTGGAATAAGCCAAATGCAATGCCTTCTTCCTTTGAAAAAAGGTTTTCGAATGTTTATGAGCCAGTATATCTCTTTGTAAAAAAAGAAAGCAAATATAACTATTATTTATCTTTGGATACATTAAGAATACCATTAAAAGATAATATAATAAAAAGAAGACCGGAAGATATAATAGGATACGAGGTGCGGAGTTCTTTAACAAAAAAAGAATCCAAAAAAGGTCTTATATCAAAAATTTTTAAAGATGGAAAAAATAACTTATGGGCCGAAATAATATGGGATGATAATAATAAAACAAATGATCTTATTCAAGATTTTTCCCAAGAATCACAATTAGAGGTTATTCTTTTATGCGAAAAATGTTTCAAAAAAATTGAAAATGAAGCAGATATTTTAAATCACTATTATTGTGACGGTTTTCCAAAACCTATTCTTCCAGAAAAAAATAATTTAGATAATTTGGAGGAAATAAGTTTGCCTTTTCTTTTTTCCCTTGAAAAGGCAAGCAAAGGAAATAATTATAGCGGAAAATTTCTAAAAAATCCTGAAAATAGAGGTGCATCACCTGGTGCAAGGAAATCGCTCTTTGGAGAATATTTTGTGGTCCAAAGAAGGTTTAAAATATTTCAACCAATCATAGCAAATTATTTAAGGTATTGGAAGAAAAAAACTAATGTTTCTACAAAAAGAATAGATGAAATATTAGGATATAAGGATACAGCTTCTCATTGGTTTAGAAGGGATACCGGAAGCTGGGGAAAAGGGGGTTCAATTCCATTACCAGAGGACTGGCTTAAATTAAAGGAAATTCTTGGATTTGATGATATTTATGATAGATGGCTCACTGAAACTCATCTGGTTTTACAGACAGTAAAACCACATCCTAAAGGAAAAAATCCAGGGGATGTCTGGAATATTAAAACGAAGCCCTTTATGGATGCCCATTTTGCAGTTTTTCCAGAGGAACTTGTGAGAAAATGTATGGAGGCAGGTTGCCCGAAGGATGGAACTGTCCTTGACCCCTTTGCTGGCTCTGGAACGGTTGGAAAGGTTGCTGAGGAATTAAATAGAAACGCCATATTAATTGAACTTATACCAGAATACTTGGAAATAATAAAGAAAAGGGTTCTTAATATAAAAGAGGTTATTTATGTTAAATGATTTGGATTTGGAAAAATTAGAGAGGCAGTATTTTGATTTTATTTTAATTCATTTAAAACAGGATTTGAATCATATTATAAAAGGATTAAATTCAAGAATTAAGATCTTAAATAACTGGTTTGACCAATTTAAAAAGACAGCCCGTAAGGGGTATAAATCCTCAGATCTTGATATTGGTGCTGAAAGGATATTCCACAATTTCTTTGCTCCAATTTTAAAATTTCCTAATTCCTGCCCTATTGGGTCTGATTTAATGTTTGAACTTCCAGATTCTTTTGTTCATATTGAAATAAAAACTGCCCTTATTGATAATCCAGCTGATTATAAGGGAAAAGTAAATATTGGAATAAATCAAACATCCTATTGCATTGAAAATGATTTTAAATCAAATTTGCCTTTTTATTATAAAATGGAAAATAATATTGAGAAGCCATGTCTTACTTATGTAATTCAAATAATTCATGAATATGCAAAATCAGATATAAAATGTCTTTTATTGATTTCCATACCAAATGGTCAACTTTATTCGCAATATAAAAAAGAAATTTTTAAAAGTGGAAAGGCGGGATATGCAAAAGCAAAGGATTTTCGCTTTACCTACAGGTCAAATCCCCTATTTAAGATTTTATCTGACCATTATAATGAAAAAAAGTATAGAGTTGAAATTGTTTTTATAAGCAAAGAAATCCATCAGAAAGAAATAACTAATTTAAATGAAATCCCAGTTCATTTTAAATCTTAAATTAAAAGGGCTGCAATTATCTTATTTTTGATAAATTGATAATTTATTAGTATAATAAAATTTAAAAATTTTAAGGAGGGAAAATGAAATATACCTTTTTCTTTTTATTTTTTCCTTTGATGGCTTTATCCATTAACTTACCTAAATTGAAATTGGAGACATATACTTTATCCAATGGACTTAAAGTTATCTTATATGAAGATCATACAATACCCATGGTCACAGTTAATGTAAATTATCAGGTGGGGTCCAAAAATGAAGAATTTGGTAAGACAGGTTATGCACATCTTTTTGAGCATATAATGTTTCAGGGCTCCCAGCATTTCAACGATGACTTTTTTAAAGCCCTGCAGGATATTGGAGGAGAGGTAAATGGAGCCACCAGTCAGGACAGGACCCGCTATTATGAAAATGTCCCTTCCTCTTTCCTGGAAAGGGCAATTTGGCTTGAAGCAGACAGGATGGGTTTTCTTCTTCCTGCTTTAACTGAGGAACGGCTTAAAAATCAAATTGAAGTTGTAAGAAATGAAAGAAGACAAAACTATGATGATGCCCCTTACGGGCTTACTTATGAAGAAATTTTAAAACTCTTATATCCCCCAGAACATCCCTACAGCTGGCCTACCATTGGATTTCATAAGGACTTGGAAAAGGCAAAGCTGGAAGATATGGTAGATTTTTTTAAAAAATACTATACCCCTTCTAATAGTTCGCTATGCATTGGAGGGGATTTTAATATAGAGGAAGCAAAAAAATTGGTGGAAAAATATTTTGGTTCCATCCCACCTGGAAAACCTTTGAGTTATGTAAAGAGATGGACACCGGAACTGAATTCTGTAAAGAAAAAAATATTAAAGGATAAGGTCCAGCTTCCAAGGATTTATATTGTTTTTCCAACAGTTCCCATATACGAGGAATATGATGCGGAAATGGATATCTTTGCCAGGATATTTGGAGATGGGATATCCTCTCCCCTTTATCAAAAAATTGTAAAAGAAAAGGGGATTGGAACAGACGTGCAGGTTTATCATACATCAGGGGAAATTTCTGGTTATTTTGAAATAATAGTAACCTTAAAGGATACAAAAAATATAGAAGTGGCAGAGAGGGAAGTTTTAAATACTTTAAAGGAGACCCTTTCCAAGCCCCTGGATAAGGACCTATTTCTGGCTGCTCAAAATATGTATATAAAGGAATTTATTGATTCCCTGAAAAGAATTGGGGGTTTTGGTGGGATCTGTGATAGATTGAATGCTTATAACCACTACTTGGGGGATCCTGATAGATTTCAATGGGATCTGGAAAGGTATCAGAAGGCAACCCCTGAAACCACCCTTTCTGCTGCAAAAAAATTTTTGGAGAAACCATATGGAATACTTATAGTAGAACCCTTAGGAGATTTGAGGGCTGGAAATGAAGAGGTGGATAGAAGTTTGATGCCAGAAGGTAAAAAAGAGCTCAATTTTTCCTTTAAAGATTTAAAAAATTTTAAGCTTTCCAATGGGATAAAGGTTTAT
Organism: Thermoanaerobaculia bacterium; assembly: GCA_037478515.1. GTDB lineage: Bacteria > Acidobacteriota > Thermoanaerobaculia > UBA2201 > UBA2201 > JBBFMJ01. Next base: position 309 of record JBBFMJ010000137.1, on the reverse strand, counting down.
TATTATCCCTACGACAAGATACCTCAGAGTAATTTGCTTTTGAGTTTTTCTGCAGGTTCCCTTTATGAAGGAGAACTTTATGGGATTTCAAACATACTTTCCCAGATGCTTCTCAGGGGTACAGAAAAAAGGAGTGGAGAAGAAATTGAAAAGACCATTAAAAAATTAGGGGGAGAACTGGAAGCATATTCAGGGCTGGATAATTTAAATTTAAAACTTTCCATTATAGATGAAAACTTTAATGAGGGAATTAAAATTTTAAAGGAAATACTGGAGGAGCCCTCTTTTAAAGAGAAAGAGTGGGAAACC
>JBBFMJ010000136.1:0-5449 GCA_037478515.1 Thermoanaerobaculia bacterium | reverse complement strand
GATATCTCATCTCTTCGAATAAGTATCCTTTTTGTAAATTTATTAATCTTAATAAATCTTTCTTATCTGTTGCAAAACAAAATTTAATATCATTCTCTTTGCTATTAAAATAAGTCTGTAACTCATTCATTTTTTCAATAAAAATCTCATTGTCTTTATCTGATAAAAAAATATCTTCCTTTCTTATGCCCCTTGAAATTATGTGATAACAGGCACCCTCAAAGGCAAATCTCAATGGTCTTGCCATAAATTTATTTTAAAATTTTTTAAGAGAAATGTCAAATGTTGAGACCTGACCCCGATTTTTCTTTGTACATACGCAAATCTGCGAGGCGGATTAAGAGATCCTTTTGTTCCTCTATGGGTAACTCTTTTTTTATATCATTTTTAAGAGATGCCACTCCGCAAGATGCCCCTATCACCCCTTTAAGTTTTAAAATAGGAACCAGAAACCCCAAACTCTTTGAAAGAAAAGTGTGATTTTTAATTTCTTTTTTTATATTTTCTGAAATTCTGAGAGCTTCTTTGTAATCCACCCCAGGCAAAAGAAGGACAAATTCATCTCCCCCATACCTTGCAAGGATGGAATTTTCTAAAGTTACCGTACTTTTTAAAAGAATACCTACCTCCCTGAGCGCCTGACTTCCTGCCAGATGGCCATATTTATCATTTACAGATTTAAACTTATCCAAATCTATAAAAATCAGGGAGAGTTCAGTATTTTTTTCCCTGGCTTTTTTTATTTCTTCTAGCAGTTTTTTATGGAAAAACCTGTCATTGTAAAGGGTTGAAAGTTCATCAATTACGGCAAATTCAGAGACCCTTTTTGCATCCAGAAAAGAATGGATAGCAAGGCCAGTATAATTAGCCAGATGCTCTACCATTTTTAAGTCCTTTTTGTTAAATTCGGAGTCCTTTTTATTTACCAGTTCAATTACGCCAATTATGCTTTTTTCAATTTTAATGGGGACTGCCAGGATGGACTTTGTCTTGAATCTGGAAATGGTATCCCAGGAAGGGTCAAATTTGGGATCTTTTAATGGATTATTTGAAAGATAGGGTTTTTTATTTTTATAAACAAAGGAAGCAATTCCTTTTTTTAAGGAAAGTTTTTTCCCTAAGATTTTTTCAGAGTTTTTCCCGAAGGCAGCTACAAAAGTTAAATCGCTTATTGAGTTTTTCTCCAGTTTCTTGATGGGATCATCTAAAAGGATGGAACCTGCCTGGGAAGGAACAAAGAGGTGCATAAGGTTTAAGATTTCTTTAAGGATATCAGAAAAATGAAGGGTTATTTCATAGGTTATGGATTTTTTTGTCCTCTTTAAAAAAGGTTCCAGGTTCTCCACTGTCCTAACATTACATTTCACAAATTAAATATAACAAAACAGGAAAAAATATTCAATCTTTGCTTTTTAAGAATTTCTTTCCCCTCATCCTTCTATGAAGGGTTATTACAAATCTATGGGCTTCGTCCCTTATTTTCATCAAAAGAAGGAGGGCAGAGGAGTCCTTTTTAAGTATTAAAGGTTCATTGTCCTTTTCTGTGTATATCTTTTCCGCACCCTTTTCCAGCGCCACCATAGGAGCTTCTAATTTCAATTCCTCCCTTGCCTTTACCCCTGCCATAAGCTGGCTTTTTCCCCCATCTATTAAAATTAAATCTGGAAGCTCCTTTTCTTCTTTTATTGCTCTTGATAAATATCTTTTAATAATCTCCCTTATTCCTCCTGGATCATCCCTGGGATCTTCTGTAGTTATTTTAAAGGTTCTATATTTTTTTTTATCAAATTTACCCAGTCCATAAAAGACAATTCCCCCAAATCTTTCCTTCCCTTGAAGGTGTGAAATATCAATTCCTATTATATTTGAAAGTTTTTTCAACCCTAATATTTCTTTGAGTTCTTCTAGATTTTTATTTGGGTAGCGATGGTGCAAAAATTCTTTTGCGTTTTCCTCAGCCATTTTTAAAAATTTTTTATCTTTTCCCTTCAAAGGAACTCTGATCTTTACTATTTTTCCTTTTCTTTCTTTTAAGAATTGTTTGAAAATATCCTCTTCAATTTTTAAAGGAAGGATTATCTTATCTGGCACCAGAGGGTTTGAAAGGTAATACTGAGGTAAAATTTGAGAGAGGAAAAAATCTCTTTCCATTTCCTCTAAATTTTCAAAAATATAGGATTTTTTACCTAAGAGCAGTCCATTTTTAAAGTTTAAAACGGTAAGGGCAAGGGTATTTCCTTCTATGCAGAAGCCAAAAACATCAAAATCCTGGCTCTTTTTTTTATAAAAATCTTGAACTTTGTTTATTTCTTCTATGGCAAAATAGACGTCTTTTAATGCCATTGCCTCTTCAAACCTTAAATTTTTTGCTTTTTCCTCTATTTCTTTCTGGATATTTTTTAGTAGTTTTTTATTTTTCCCTTTAAGAAAAAGAATTGCTTGTTCTACCTTCTTTCTATAAATTTTGCTGTTGGTAAGCCCTGGCACACAGGGGCCCAAACATTTTTTTAAATTATAAAAAAGACAGGGTTTTTTATATTCTTTGTTTAAATCCCTCTTGCATACGGCAATCCCAAAATTTTTTTGGATAAAACTGATAATTTTTCTGGCTTTCTGAGCAGGGTAAAAGGGACCAAAATATATGGAACCTTCTCTTACCTTTCTGGTGTAAAAGATTTTTGGAAATTTATCTTTTATGGTTATTTCAATAAAGGGGTAGGTTTTATCATCCTTTAAATTTACATTAAATTTTGGTTGATATTTTTTTATTAAATTGTTTTCAAGGAAGAGGGCTGAAAGTTCATCAGGGGTTATTATGAAATCAATCCTCTCTGTTTGATTTAAAAGTTTTAATTTTTTAAAACTTTCTTCCTGAAAATGGGATTTTAACCTTTTTCTTATATCCTTTGCTTTTCCAATATAAAGGGGATTTCCCTCATTATCTTTAAAAATATAGACTCCACATCGGGAGGGAAAGTCCTCTTCCTTGAAAATCATACAAAAACCTCAAGTTTTTTCAGTTCCATAAGTTTTTCTCTTATTTCAATGGCTTTTTCAAAATCCCACCTTTTGGCTGCTTTCTTCATTTCCCTTTCTAATTTTTTAATGTTTTCCCTTAAGGTTAAAACATCTTTTACTGGTTTTATCTCAGGCATTTTAGAATAGTCCAGATAATCCAGATTGGACATTTGAACCAGTTCCGAGGAGATATCCTTTATTATAGTTTCTGGTATTATATTGTTTTTCTTGTTATACTCTTCCTGAATTTTCCTTCTCCTTTTTGTCTCCTTTACCATTTCTTCAATTGATTTCGTCATTTCTCTTACATAAAGTATTACCTTTCCATTTACATTTCTTGCAGCCCTACCTGCTGTCTGGATAAGAGAGGTATAAGACCTTAAAAATCCTTCTTCAGAGGCATCCAGTATGGCAACCAGAGATACCTCTGGAAGGTCCAGCCCTTCCCTTAAAAGATTTATTCCTACCAGGATATCAAAATCCCCTTTTCTGAATTGATTTATTAAACGAATCCTTTCAAGGGTGTCTACATCTGAATGCAGATACCTACACTTAAGTCCCGTTTCAGTAAAGTGGCTTGAAAGTTCCTCCGCCATCCTTTTAGTTAAAGTTGTAACCAGAACCCTTTCTTTTCTTAAAAGGACCTTTTCTATCTCTTCCTGCAAATTTTCTATTTGGTTTTCTGCACTCCTTATCTCCACTTCTGGGTCCAGAAGCCCTGTGGGCCTTATTATCTGTTCTACAACTTTTCCCCCAGTCAATTCCAGTTCAAAGGGACCTGGGGTGGCAGATACAAAGATAACCTGATTTATTCTTTCTAAAAATTCACTGAAAGAAAGGGGCCTGTTATCCAGAGCAGAGGGAAGGCGAAAACCAAATTCTACCAGGGTTTCTTTTCTGGATCTGTCCCCGTGTTCCATTGCCTTCAGCTGAGGAATTGTCTGGTGGCTTTCATCTATTATAAGTAAATAATCCTTTGGAAAGTAGTCCACCAGAGTGTAAGGCGGCTGACCCGGAGCCCTACCAGTAAGGTGTCTTGAATAATTTTCAATTCCCTGACACCAGCCCATCTCTTCCAGCATCTCTAAATCATAGTTGGTCCTTAACTCCAGGCGTTCTGCTTCCAGAAGTTTTCCCTTTTCTTTAAGTTCCTTTAATCTCTGTCCAAGCTCTTCCCTGATACTTGAAATTGCCATCTTTATCCTTTCCTGAGGAGTTGCAAAATGGCTCTTTGGAAAAAGGGAAAATTTTTCAATTTTTTTTATCCTTTGACCTTTTAAGGGATCTATGGCATAAATTGAGCTGATGGTATCCTCTTGAAGGTTCAATCTGATGGCAAACTCTTCTTGGGCAGGAAAGATATCCAGAGTATCCCCCCTTAAGCGAAAGGAGCCCCTGTAGAGGTCATACTGGGTTCTTTCGTATTGCATCTGTACAAGGGCAGAAAGGAGCTCTTTTAAGTTCCATCTTTCCCCTTCCTCTATTTTAAGAAGCATAGAAAAAAAGTCCTCAGGTGCCCCAATTCCATAAATGCAGGAGACAGAAGCCACAATAATCACATCCCTTCTTTCAAAAAGGGCTTCCGTTGCCCTTATCCTCAAGCGATCAATTTCATCATTTACAGAAGTTTCTTTTTCAATGTAAGTATCTGTTTGAGGGATATATGCCTCGGGCTGGTAGTAATCATAATAAGAGACAAAGTATTCCACCCTGTTTTCAGGGAAAAAACTTTTAAACTCCTGATAGAGCTGGGCTGCCAGGGTTTTGTTATGAGAAATTACCAGGGTAGGTTTTCCAAAACCCTCTATAACCTTTGCTATGGTATAGGTCTTTCCGGAACCAGTAACCCCCAGCAAAACCTGAAATTTTTCCCCATTTTTTAAGCCCTTTAAAAGCTCTTTTATTGCCTTTGGCTGATCCCCCTTAGGTGTAAAATTTGATTGGAGTTTAAAGTTCATTTTTTAAGGTTTGTAATTTACATAAAGGGCTATGTGGTTTATGAATTTATTTTCCTGGCTTCCATTTATCAGGATATTTACAGATTTGTATTTTTGAAAGTTCAAGCAAAGAGTCTTTGTTATGGCTTCCACAAAAAGAAGTTCTTCCTTTATGCTTTGAAGGGGCATGGAACTTTCTGGTATGTTTATATCAACCACAATGCTGTCTTCAAAGGGATAGAGAGCCCTCAGGGAAATACCCTCTGGAAACAGGTTTTCCTTTTTTAAAGAAAAATAGGTGGAGAGGAGATATTTTATATTTTCCAGTTCCCCTTCCTTTTCTTCAAGAGTGATGGTGCCAGGGGAAATTTTTACAAGTTCCTGATCTGTGTAATAGATCACATAGGTTCTAAATTTAACTGTCTGCTTGGGTGCCTGTTTTTGGGCAGGGATTTCTTCTTTTACTTCCTTTCTGCAGGAAAAAAGAAATAAAA
>JBBFMJ010000135.1:0-5450 GCA_037478515.1 Thermoanaerobaculia bacterium | reverse complement strand
CCAAGGATTAAACCCTTAAAGGAAAAAATGAGAGAAAACCTTGCAAAAATCCTGAAAATCCCCAAGGAAAAAATTTCAATTTCTGCAAAGACCCAGGAAGGTATGGGTTTTATTGGAAGGGGTGAAGGGATGGCTTCTTTTTGTTTATGCCTGATAAAGATATAAATATTTATGGTTTTAACCCAGTCCTGGAAGCCCTGGAAAAAGAGATTCCCCTAAGGGCAGTTTTTATAAAAAGGGGAAAGTTAGGGCTTAAAGCCAGAAAAATAATAAATTTATGTAATGAAAAAAACATTCCTGTAATCTTTAAAGAACCTTTCTTTTTTAAAAAGGAAAACAGGATTTACTGGATCCTGGCTCAGGGCTCACCAGTGGAATTCAAAAGTGAAGAGGAATTCCTCAAAGAACCCGGAGAGCCAATTATTCTCCTTTATAAAATTCAGGACCCCCAGAACCTGGGTAACCTTTTCAGGACAATTTCTGCCTTGGGTTTTTCAAAAGTTGCCCTGACTGTGGAAGATACAGCCCCTATATCGGAGGTGGTTTCAAGGGCTTCTGAAGGGGCAATAAATTTTTTAAATTTTTCAAACATAAAAAAACCCTTAAATTTTTTAAAAATGGCAAGGGAAAGGGGTTTTAAAATTTATGGTGCCACCATGGAAGGGGTTCCTGCCTGGAAAATAGAATTTGAAAAAAATTTAGTCCTGATTTTAGGAAGTGAAGGGAAAGGTATACCAGAACCTTATAAAAAATTATGTGACAATTTGATTTCCATTCCTTTAAAGGGACCTGTAAAAAGTTTAAATGTCTCCACAGCAGGAGGGATAATCCTTTATGAAATTGGAAGAAAACTCTTCCCCTCCAGTTTTTAGGGAAGTTCAAAGGTTTCATCCAGTATTTTATTTTATTGTGTTGATTAGTTCCTTTTCTATATGGGTAGTGGCATTTATTCAGATAATTTTAAAAATTCCCGTGGGAAATAACCCAGCATCAGATACCTTCCTTTTAATCTTTCTTTTCCTTTTTGGAGTCCTTTTTCCTTATATCTTTTTAAAGATTAAACTTACCACAGAATTAAGAACTGATGGAATTTATGTAAAAATGTTTCCATTTCACTTCAAATGGCAATATTTTCCCTTTGAAAATATAGAAAGAGCAGAACTTATAAAATATAGCCCTTTGAAGGACTATGGGGGATGGGGAATAAGGTATGGGAAAGGGGGAAAGGCATACAACGCCAGGGGAAATATGGCAGTTATGCTCTATCTCAAAAATGGCAAAAAACTTTTAATTGGAACCCAAAGAGGAGAAGAATTTATAGATATCTTAAAATCTTATCTGAAAAATAAATAAAAATTAAATTGTGTTATAATAGTTTTGAAGGAGAAATAATGTTTGATAGAGAAAATATTTTTTTGCCTCCTACCTTTGAAAATTACCTTAAAGCCATATGGAACCTTTCACAGGAAGGGAAGGTGGTGAGAGTGAAGGACTTGGCAGATGCCTTAAATCTAAGAGGTGGAACTGTGGTTTCAGGGCTTAAAAATCTGGCACAAAAAGGGCTTGTGGTACACCATCACTATGGGCATATTGAACTTACCCAGGCAGGTAAAATTGCAGCAATGGAAGTTATACAAAAGCACTCCGTTTTATATGATTTTTTAAGAAATGGGCTAAAAGTGGATGAAAAAACAGCAGAAATGGATGCCTGCAGTATGGAGCATTATATCTCCAAGGAGACCTACCACAGGTTAATCCATTTTTTAGAGTACATAAAAGAAAAACTTTCTATGGAGCAGTTGCATAAATTTTTAGAAGAAAAGGTAAATCCAAACACCATTCGCCTTTCTGAAGTAGAAGATGACACCCTGGTCCTTGTAAAGTCCATAGAAGCACCAAAAAATATAAAACAAAAACTGATGGATTTGGGAATCCTTCCAAATAAGTTGATTTTTAAAGAAAAGGAAGCCCCGCTGGGAGATCCCATAGAAATAATCTGTGGAGGTATTCACATAAGTTTGGGAAAAAGGGAAGCAGAGAAGATCCTGGTTATAAAAAAGGAGACCATTAAGCTTTCAAAAGCCCCGAGGGGAAATTTTTATATTTCCTTCTTGAAAGCATCTTCAATTCAGGCAAAAAAATTAACAGACCTCGGGATAGTTCCAGGAAAAATTGTGGAAGTCCTGGAAAACAATGAGGGAAGTATAAAACTAAAAATAGATGGAAATATTTTAATACTGGACGAATCTATTGGCTCTTTCATATACCTGGAAGCCTACCATGACAAAAAATAAAAAAATATTTGGTATTATTGGAATCCCGAATTCCGGGAAGACTACCTTTTTTAACTCTCTGACAGGTCTTCATCAGCACACAGGAAACTGGCCCGGGGTAACTGTGGAAAAAAAAGTCGGGATAATGGAAAGGGATGGGCTGGAGGTGGAACTGGTGGATCTTCCAGGTATTTTAAGTTTATCTGCCAATTCTTTGGATGAAAAGATAAGTAGGGATTTCCTCCTTAAAGGGGAAGCAGATGGTTTTGTGCTGATTGTGGATGCCCTAAACCTTGAAAGAGGTCTTTATCTTATTTCTCAATTGCAGGAACTGGAAATTCCTCTAATCCTGGTTTTAAATAAAATTGATAAGGCAAGGGAAGCAGAATTTTCCATAGATATAAAAGGTTTGGAAGCCCTGCTCAATATACCAGTTTTCCCCTGTGTGGCAACAAGGGAAGAAGGGATAGAGGAAATAAAAAGGGCAATCTTTTCTGGAAAATTTAAAATTTTAAAGAAAAAGACAAACTACGGTGAAGATTTTGAAAAAATAATTTATAAGGTGGAAAAATTTCTTGAGGAAAATTTTAAGGGTATTGAAAAAGGGAGGTTTTTTGCCTTAAAACTTCTGGAAGAGGATAAGGAATTTTCAGAAAAATTAAAGATGGAGGAAAAATATCCCCAGTTAAAAGAATTAATTGAAAAGGAGGCCTTTTTATTTTGTTCTCGTTTTCATTACAAGGATCTGGCTGAATTTATTTCAGAAAAGAGATATGGATTTGCCAGTGGTATTTTAAATGAGGTTTTGAAGGACTATTCTCTAAAATCTAAAATACACTTTTCCAATCAAATTGATTTAGTCCTCACCCATAAATTGTTTGGCATACCCTTTTTTATAGCAGTTTTATACCTTCTATTTTCCCTGGTTTTTTACATAGGAAACCCTGCTGGAAATTTCATTAAAAAAATATTTGAAATCTCTGGAAAAAATCTTGAAACTTTTTTCCTCTCTTTAAGTTTTCCTAAAATCCTCTCTTCCCTTATAGTAAATGGAATTTTAAATGGAGTGGGAACTGTTATTCAATTTTTGCCCAATATCTTTCTGCTCTTCTTTTTTATATCCCTTTTAGAGGACTCTGGATATTTCACTAGGATTTCCTTTCTATTTGATAAATTTATGCACCTTATTGGTCTCCATGGAAAGGCAATCCTTCCAATGATTTTGGGTTTTGGCTGTAATGTCCCTGCCATAATGGGAACCAGAATTCTGGAAGAGGAAAGGGACAGAATCCTTACAATTTTAATAATTCCCTTCCTTTCCTGTTCTGCCCGCCTTCCAATTTATGTCCTCTTTGCAGGCATATTTTTTCCCGAAAGGGAAGGGCTTGTGATTTTGAGCTTATACCTTTTTGGAATGCTTTTATCCTTTATAAGTGCCAGATTTTTTCAAAAATTTCTGATAAAAAAACCCTTATCTCCAATGATAATGGAGCTTCCACCCTATCATATACCTTCCTTTAAAGGTGCTCTGCTGCATTCCTGGATAAGGGCAAAACTTTTCCTTAAAAAGGCATCTACAGTTATTCTGGCTGGAGTACTGGTTATATGGTTCTTAAGCAGTTTCCCATCAGGGGTGGAATATGGAAGCAAAGATTCCTTTGCTGGAAAAATTGGAGAATTAATAAGTCCTCTCCTTAAACCCTTGGGTTTTGGTTTTTACCAAGCAGCCCTTGCCCTCCTTTTTGGAATTGTGGCAAAGGAAGTGGTGGTGGGGACCTTTGGAGTTCTATTTTCACCAAACCCTTTAAAAGAAATTCTTCCAAATTATTTCACTCCCCTTTCTGCCTTTTCTTTTATGCTCATAAGTTTAATATACATCCCCTGCATTTCCACCATTGCAATGATTAAGAGGGAAGCTGGCTTAAAATATGCACTGATTTTAATTTTATATACCCTTGCCCTGGGCTGGCTTATAAGTTTTATCTTTTATCAAACAGGGCTTCTTTTTTTCAAAATAGCCCATTGAAATTTATCATTTTTTGAGTTAAAATAGAAAAAATCTTAAAAAGGAGTAAAGATATGAAGTATTTTGCTTTAATTTTTGTATTGTTGTTTTCTTTTAACTGTGCTACTGCCCAAAAGGCAGATGCCAAAAAAGAAGAACAGGCACTTCAAAAAAATGAAGTGGTGGCAAAGGTAAATGGTAAAGAAGTAACCGAAAAAGAGCTGGAAGATTTTTTAGGTATTGCTCTGGTAATGAAACAGCAGGAAATCTTTCAACTTAAAAGAGCAGCCCTTCAGGACTTAATTTTTATAAAACTTCAAGAAGAGAAAGCAAAGGCAGAAAATATAACCCTGGACCAGTACTATGAAAAATATGTAATAAATGTTGCCCCAGACCCCACAGAACAGGAAATAAATGATTTTTATGAAAAAAATAAAAATCAAATAAGAGCCACAGAAGAGGAAGCCAAAAGGCAAATTAAAAATTATTTAAAATCCCAGAAAATTCAGGAAGCAGAAAATGCTTTGAGGGAAAAACTTTTAAAAGAAGCAAAGGTGGAGACATTTCTTAAAGCTCCAAAAATGGAATTATCCAAAGGTAATGAACCAAAGAAGGGAAAGGAAGGGGCTCCAATTATAATTGTAGAGTTTACTGATTTTCAATGTCCCTTCTGCTCCAGAGCACAGGCAACCCTGGATAAAATTTTTACTGATTATCCAGACAAAGTTCAACTTATTTTTAAAGACCTGCCACTGGACTTTCACAAACAGGCAAAGGATGCCCATCTGGCTGCCCAGTGTGCTAATGAGCAGGGCAAGTTCTGGGAATACCATGACATTTTATTTAAAAACCAGAACCAGCTCTTTCCAGATAAACTAAAAGAATATGCAAAACAAATAAATTTAGATATGGATAAATTTAACAAGTGTTTTGAAGAGAGAAAATACGAAAAATACATAGACGATAACCTTTCCCAGGCACAAAATTTAGGGATTACAGGCACCCCAACCTTTTTTGTAAATGGAAGAATAGTAAAGGGTGCCCAGCCCTATGAACAATTTAAACAAATAATAGACGAGGAGCTTCAGTTTGCAGCCCAGGGTTCTGGGAATTGATGATGCTCCCTTTGAAAGGGATAAAACAAAATCTGTCTGTGTTGTAGGTGTACTTTA
>JBBFMJ010000134.1:616-5491 GCA_037478515.1 Thermoanaerobaculia bacterium | reverse complement strand
GTCCCTCTTTTCTGGAACCCCCCTTAAATTTTTCACAATTTCATCGGGAACTGCAATCTTTACATACCCAGGGCTACCTTCCTTTCCCCTGCTGGAATCCACCATGACCTTTTCCAGTTCCACGATTTCTATTAAATCTTTATTTTTCTGCAAATATTCTATAAGTTTTTCTGCTTTCATATAAAAATTTTAACATATTTTTTAACTTTCTTGAATTTAACTAAAAATAGGAATTAAAAAAATTTTTTGATTATTTAGTTATCTTCATTGGGCAGAAGTCGGGTCCGCACATTGAGCAATATTCCCCTTCTTCTTTGACCCCCTCTTTAAAATACTGCCTTGCCCTCTCTGGGTCCAGCATAAGAGAAAACTGTTTTTCCCATAAGAAATTTTTCCTTGCATAAGCCATCTCTTCCTGCAATTTTAAAGCATATTTTTTCCCTTTGGCAATGTCAGAGGAAAGGGCTGCAATTTTAAATGCCACAAGCCCCTGCCTTACATCTTCCAAATTGGGAAGCCCTAAGTGTTCTTTTGGGGTAACATAACATAAAAGAGAGGCACCATAGTATCCAGCCAGAGTTGCCCCAATGGCAGAAGTTATATGGTCATAGCCACCTGCAATATCACAAACCACTGGTCCCAAAACATAAAAGGGTGCTCCTTTACAAATTCTTAATGCCCTTTTAATATTCATTTCAATTTGATTTAAAGGAATATGCCCTGGACCTTCTACCATTGCCTGTACATTTCTTTCCTTACATTTTTTCAAAAGTTTTCCAATGGTTTTAAGTTCTGCAAACTGTGCCTCATCTGAAGCATCCATCAAAGAACCTGGCCTTAAAGCATCCCCTATGGAAATTGTTACATCATACTTGTTTAATATATCTAAAAGTTCATCAAAATTTTTATAAAAAGGATTCTCTTCTCCTCTCCTTGCCATCCAGCAATATAAAAGTGCCCCACCCCTGGAGACAATTCCCAGCTTTCTCTTTTGTACCAGAGGAATATGTCTTTTCAAAAAACCAGCATGGATTGTCATAAAATCCACACCTTCCTTTGCCTGCCTTTCAATTTCTTCCAGAAAATCCTTAAAATCTGCCTCTTCAATATCTTTAAATTTATTTGCTACCTGATAAATCGGGACCGTACCAACAGGACAGGGAGCATTTTCTATAAGCCATTTTCTAAAATTTGAAGCGTCCTTACCCACAGATAGATCCATAATTGTATCTGTTTTAAGTTTCAAAGCCAGTTTTACTTTTTCCTTTTCCTTTTCAAAGTCCGAAACCAAAGGTGATATACCAATATTTACATTTACTTTTGTGGAAAATAAAGAGCCAATGGCAATGGGTTTTAAATTTTTATGTTGAGGATTAAAACATACCACAGCCCTTCCCTGAAGGACTTCTTCTTTAATCTTTTTCACTGGAATGTCTTCTTCCTGACTAATTTTTTTGAAAAAATCAGGGGTTTTACCTTTTTTTAAAATATCCAGTATTGTCATATGTGTTAAAATATTTTAATGGAAGTGCTTGAAAAAAAACTTTGGGAATATTTGGATAAAACAAACTTTGGGCTTTTGAAAAAGCTTCTTTTGGTCAATTTACTGAAAACCTCCCTGGAAAATTTTGAAAAATTTGAAAAAACAGAAGTTTTGATAGAATTTTGCCATCTTGAAAAAAGGGATGCTTTAAAAGTTTCCCTTTCCAACCATATTCCCTTTGAAAAAATAAAAGAAGAGTGGGATAAAAGGGGGAGAGGGATAAAATTCCATCATTTTTATAAACTGGCAGATAAATTGATTTTAAAAGAAAATGGATTGACATCTTTGTCTCTCTATTTTTATTTATAAGGTCCCAGTTCCAGTTCTCGGGCAATGGTTTTGAAGGATTTTTCCACTCCTTCAAGAGTTTCTTCAATTTCTTTTGTGGAATGAGACAGAGAAATAAACTGCCCTTCAAACTGAGAAGGGGAAAGGTAAATACCATTTTCCAGCATTAAATTAAAAAACCTGGAAAAGATTTTTGTGTTGGAGGTAGAAGCACTTTTTAAATCTATGACTTTTTCTTTTGTGAAGAAAATTGTAAACATTGAACCAATTCTATTTAAACATACTGGTATTTCATATTTGGAGGCACTTTCTTTTATTCCTTTTTCCAGGGCTTCCCCTTTTTCCTCCAGTTCTTTGTAAACCTGAGAATTTTTTAAAACTTTCAGGGTTGCAAGCCCTGCCTGAACAGAGACAGGATTTCCAGAAAAGGTGCCTGCCTGATAGACAGGTCCTTCAGGGGCAAGGAGGTCCATTATTTCTTTCCTTCCACCAAAGGCAGCCAATGGAAGACCCCCACCACAAATTTTTCCCAGTGTGGTAAGATCTGCTTTTATATTAAAATATTCTTGAGCTCCACCATAACTCAATCTAAAACCAGTTATTATTTCATCAAAAATTAAAAGGGAACCTGTTATATTACAAAATTCTTTAAGAATTTGAAGAAAATTTTCTTCTGGGGGTATTACCCCGGCATTTCCCATAACTGGCTCCACTATAACTGCAGCAACTTCCTTTCCAAATTTTGCCTTTGCAATTTCTAAGGAATTTATATCATTGTAAGGGATTATAATAGTATCCTTTGCAGTGTCCTTTGTGATTCCAGGTGAATTGGGTAAAGAAAGGGTAAGGACTCCCGAGCCACTTTTTACCAAGAGGGGATCATAATGACCGTGATAACAACCATCAAACTTTAATATTTTATCCCTTCCTGTATAAGCTCTGGCAAGGCGGATGGCAGACATAACTGCTTCTGTTCCTGTGGAGACAAGACGGACCTTTTCAATGGATGGAAATGCCTGAGTTATGGCTTCTGCCAGCTCCACTTCTCCTTGAGTGGGTGTACCAAAAAGGGTCCCTTTTACAATGGTCTTTTTTAAAGTATCCTGAACAAAGGGGTGGCAATGCCCTAAAAGAAGGGCTCCCCAGCCCATACAATAATCTATATATGCCCTATCATCTATATCTACAATCTTTGAACCCTGCCCCTGTTTTATAAAAAGAGGTTTCCCTCCCACTGCCTTAAATGCCCTAACTGGTGAATTCACACCTCCGGGAATTAAATTTTGTGCCTTTTGAAAGAGTTCTTCTGATTGATTTGCCATATCTATCCCTTTAAATATTTAGCCACATCTTTTGCAAAATACGTAAGGATCAGGTCTGCTCCTGCCCTTTTCATTGAAAGTAGCATCTCTAAGACAATTCTTTTTTCATCAATATACCCTAATTTTGAAGCAGCTTTAACCATAGAATATTCCCCAGAGACATTATAACAGGCCACAGGTACTTCAAACCTTTGCTTTACCCTCCAGATTATATCCATATAGGAAAGGGCTGGCTTTACCATTACTATATCTGCCCCTTCCATTATATCCAGTTCCACTTCTCTTAAAGCTTCATTTCCATTGGCAGGGTCCATTTGATAACCCTTTCTGTCTCCAAAGGAAGGGGCTGACTGGGCTGCTTCCCTGAAGGGACCATAAAAACCAGAAGCAAATTTTGCAGAATAAGCCATTATGGGAATTGAGTTAAATCCATTCTCATCCAGCATTTCTCTTATTGCCAAAACCCTTCCATCCATCATATCAGAAGGGGCTACCATATCTGCTCCTGCTTCCACATGGGAAAGGGCTTCCTTTGCCAGGACTTCCAAGGTCTGGTCATTGTCTACCTCAATACCATATCTTCCTTCCTTTAAAATTCCACAGTGTCCGTGGCTTGTGTATTCACAAAGGCAAACATCAGTAATTACAATTAAATTTAATTTTTCCTTTTTAATTTCTTTAACTGCCTTCTGAATTATACCCTGGGGATCGTAAGCAGAAGACCCCTTTTCATCTTTTTCCTCAGGGATTCCAAATAATATAATTGCAGGAATACCCAAATCTTCCACTTCCCTTAATTCTTTAATCATTTCATCTATGGAAAGATTATATACTCCAGGCATAGAAGGTACTTCTTTTTTCACCCCTTTACCTTCAACTACAAAAAGGGGATAGATTAAATCTTTTACAGAAAGTTCTGTTTCCTGAACCATTTCTCTTAAAAGATTATTCTGCCTCAATCTTCTCAATCTTACATAGGGAAAAGACATAAAAAACTCCTTTTATTCTTCCTCATAACCATCCTCTCCAGAAAAATAGAAGAGGTTGGCACACTCCTTTGAGCAAAAGACCCCTCCACCCATCCTGTATTCACAACTGTCACAGAACCGCCTCTTACACATAGGACAGGTCTTCATTGCAAAGGAAAACTTTTCTTTACCACAGATAGCACATATTTCATCAGTCATATTAATATATTATAATACAATTTTGCCTTATATCAAATTCCAAATTTTTTCCTTTTTAAAATTAATGTTTTTCTGCTTATCCCCAGTGCCTTTGCTGTTTTTGTATTATTATTTTTGAAAAATTGAAGCATTTCCTTTATATATTCCTTTTCCATCTCTTCCAGGGTAAGTTTTTTATCTAAAAATTCCCTTTTAACTGAACTTTCTATGAAAATATCTGTGGGGAGGTCTTCTGGTTTTATCCTTTTATCATTACAAAGGATTACTGCCCTTTCAATTGTATTTCTTAACTCTCTTATATTTCCTGTCCAATCTTTATTTATTAAAAGAGAGAGGGCTTCTTGGGTTATGGCTGTTATATTTTTTTCATATTGTTTTGAAAATTCCTTCAAAAAAAGGGAAGCCAGAAGGGAAATATCATCTTTTCTTTCTTTAAGAGAAGGTATTTTAAAACTTAAAACATTTATTCTATAAAAAAGGTCCTTTCTGAATTTATTTTCCTCCATTAATTTATAAATATCCGCATTGGTGGAAC
>JBBFMJ010000134.1:0-606 GCA_037478515.1 Thermoanaerobaculia bacterium | reverse complement strand
CTTACTGAAATCTTTATAGTTTCATTTCCTCCCAGACGTGAGAAACTCTTCTCTTCCAGAACCCTTAAAATTTTTGCTTGGGTTGGAAGGGGAAGGGCTGCTATCTCGTCCAGATAAAGAGTTCCTCCTTCTGCAAGTTCCAACCTTCCCTTTTTAGTTTCCTTGGCATCGGTAAAGGCACCCTTTTCATAACCAAAGAGTTCTGCCTCAAAGAGTTCCTTTGGAATAGTGGCACATTCTATTTTTATAAAATTTTTATCAGCCCTGAAGCTATACCTGTGGATTGCCTCTGCAATTTTATCTTTTCCTACCCCGCTTTCACCCATAAGGAGGACAGTTGTATTTAAATCCACAATACTGTATATTTTTTCTAAAAGGTTTCTGAATTCCCTGTTGCAGGTGGGAAATTCCCTGAAAAAATCACTTTTTTTTGAAGGTGCCTGTTTCATCAATTCCATCTCCCCAGAGTTTTTCAAGACCATAATGCTGCCTTGTCTCTGGATTGAAGATATGGATTACAAAATCAAAATAGTCCATAAGTATCCATTCACTCAGGGTAAGACCTTCTATACCCTTTGCATAAATTTCATACTTTTTTAAAGTGAC
>JBBFMJ010000133.1:0-5536 GCA_037478515.1 Thermoanaerobaculia bacterium | reverse complement strand
TCAAAAAAAGGATCTCTTTAAGAGTTGAAAAGATGGTTGAAGAAGGGTGGTTGGAGGAGGTGAATAAACTTAAGGAAAGGAAAATCCCCTTAAATTCTCAATGTTTCAAAAGTATTGGATATAGAGAAATTTTTGAAGTCCTGGAGGGGAAATTAAATCTTTCTCAGGCAAAGGAAATAATTGTAAAAAAGACCGTGGATTACTCTAAAAGGCAGATGACCTGGTTTAAGAGGGAAAGGGATGTCTTCTGGATAAAAGGTCAGGACTTAGAACTTGCTTTTTTTTCAGCTTTAAGGTATATTAAAGAAAAAACAGAAGGAGATATTTATGACAAATGAACAAAGCAAAGCCCAGCTCAATGTTCAAGATAATTTTTTTAACCATTTAAGAAAGGAAAATTTACTGACCTTTATTTATCTTATGAACGGAAGGCGTCTTGCTGGAAAGGTAAAAAGATTTGATAAATATTCTGTTGTCCTGGAGATAAAGGGAAGGGAAGTTTTAATATATAAACATTCCATTGCCTCCGTTGCCACAGGGGCAGAGCAAATTGAAGAAAGCGATACTAATCCTTAGTTTTTTAATTTTTTCCCTTTGTTTATTTTCTCAAAAAGAAGAGATTTATTTTTATAAAAATGATGGAATTTTCTTAAGCCCCGTTGAAGATTCCAGCAAAGAAATTGATAAAATTTTAAAACTTTTAAGTTCAAAAAAATACAAAAAGGCAAAGACAAACCTCTATAATTTAAAATTAAATCTTAAAAGCAGTGAGACCTTTAAATTGCTGGAAGAGTTTATCCTTTTTCTTGAAAAACCTGAAAAGGATGGCTCTGATTTACTGGGGCTACTTAAAATGGATATTCCTTCCCATCAGCAGATAAGAGCAGAGATATTCTGGCTTTCAGGAAAAAAATATGAGTCCTTTGCCATCTATGATACTATTTATGAATATGTTTCCACAAAACCAAAGTTGTTAAAATCTCTTCAGGGAAGGGTAAAAGATTTTACAAATTTTTTAAAAGAAGATATAAGGGAGGTATTAGAGAAAGGAAATTTTGAGGATTTCTGTTTGGGTATCCTCAGGTTTCCAGAAAAATTATTTAAGGGAGAGACATATTATAAGGCAAAAACTTTATGTGCCCTTATTGAAGGAAAAACAGAAGAGGCAGAGAGATATATTCAAAGTATGGAGCAAGGAGAAAGAGGTAATCTGGGTTATTTTGTGGAGATTTTAAAATTAGAAAATACCCAGAAACTGGAGGAGTTAAAGGCAGGAAATTTTGACAGGGATTATCAAAAATTTGCCAAATACCTTTATATTAAATTTGAAGACCTCTGGCTTCTGGAAAATATGCCCCCTTTTTATATGGAAGCATATAATTCAAAGAATCTAAAATTAAGGGAAATGGCAATCCTTTTCTGTCTCTACTTTCCTCAAATAAGAGGACAGGTGGGGAAAGGAATAAAGGAGGAATACAAAGATTTAGACCCTATGGAAACTGGCTGTCTCTATCCCCTTATTTTAGGAAAAATAATTGAGAAGGAACGGCTGGAGGAAAAACTAGATGGGGAAAAGTTTATATTTTATTTAAGTAAATTTTTGGAATTTTTAAACCTACTCAATCCTTGTGGAAAGGACTGGGATGGATTTGTAAAATGTGGTTTTATTCCAGTAGAAAAGGATAGAGAAAAAATTGAAGGTCAGTTTTTGGCTTTAATTATAAGAAAGATTAAGGGTGATTTATGAACTTAAAAGATTTGCTTAAAGAAGTGGAGATTTTTTCAAATTTAAGTAATGAAGAACTGGAAGAGATATCCAGAGTTGCCAGAAAAAAAAGTTTTAAAAAAGATGAACTTATATTAAGGGAAACAGAGTTTGGAAATGCTCTTTACCTGATTGGAAAAGGTGGAGTTAAGGTCTCCATTTATTCTGAAGAAGGCGAAGAGACCATTTTGACTTTTTTAAAGGAAGGGGATTTTTTTGGGGAAATGGCACTCTTTCTGGATTCCCTAAGGTGTGCCAATGTGGTGGCAATTTCAGATACCGAAGTTTATATTTTTCAGCGAGAGGAGTTTTACAAAATTCTGGAAAAAAACTTTAAGATTACCAGAAAAATAATTGAAATCTTATGCAGGAGGCTGAAAAGGGCAAATTTCTTTATTGAAGGGCTTGCCCATCTGGATGTTTATGGGAGATTTGTTAGATTTTTGAGGGAGATAGCAAAGGAAATGGGAAAGGAGGAGGGAAACTGGATTTCCATCCCCAGATTTTCTCAGCAGGATCTGGCAAGCAAAGTTGCCTCAACCAGGGAAACCATTTCCAGAATTCTGGCAAATTTAAAGGAAAGTGAACTTCTGGAAATAAAAAAAGACAAGATGCTAATAAATAAAAAATTAATAAAATGAAGGCCAGCATTATTATAACCCAGTTGAACCTTCCAAACCTTTTAAGTTTTATAAGGCTATGCCTTGTACCCTTTATAATTACCTTTTTAAGTCAGGGAAATTTCAAGCTTGCCTTTGTCCTTTTTCTTTTTTGTGGAATTACTGACTATTTGGATGGACTTATTGCCAGAAAATTTAAGCTTCAAACTGCCCTGGGTGCCTTTTTGGACCCTCTGGCAGATAAAATTTTAATGGCTTCTACTTTCATTACTCTGACTTTAAAACTCCCAAACCAGGTCTTTGAAATTCCCACCTTTATCACCATCCTTGTAATTTCCAGGGATTTTTTTATTGTTTTTGTGGCTTTTTTAATCTATTTAATCTTTGACATTAAAAGTTTTCCCCCTACAATTTTAGGAAAAATAAATACGGTCATTCAAGTTTTTACTATTTTACTGGTTATTTTTTCAAATATAGATACCAGATTTGGTTTTTTATTGAATTATTTTTATATTTTGCTTTTAATTTCAGCCATACTGTCGGGTTTTCACTATTTAACAAGGACTTTAAACTGGCTTAAAAAAAATCCTTAAAAAGGAGGTATTATGAAAAAAATTATATTTTTTATTTTTATTATCAGTGGTTTATGTTTTGCCCAGAAGAAAAACTTTGAAGTGGAGGATTTCTACAAAATAAAACCCCTTTCCAATCTTTCCCTTTCCCTGCAGGGTAAAAATTTTACTTTTTCTGTAATAAACTATAATTTAAAAGAAGGAAAAAAGAGCACCTGCCTCTGGATTTCTGATATAGAAGTTAAAAATCTTTTCCAGCTCACCTCTGGTGAGAAAAATGACACAGAAAGTGCTTTTTCCCCTGATGGAAAATTTCTGGCTTTCCTTTCTGATAGAAGCGGGGAGGATGGGATTTATCTTCTGCCTTTAAATGGCGGGGAAGCAAAAAAGATTTTGGAGTTTCCTTTAGGGATTTCTCAAATTAAATGGTCTGCCGATGGGAAATATATTTATTTTAAATCCCTGGTTTATACAGAATGCAAGGATAAGAAATGTAATGAAGAACTCCATAAAAAATTAAAAGAAGGACCTTTAAAAGCCCATATGGCTGATTCTCTTTTATACAGACACTGGAATTTCTGGAAAGATGGAAGAGAGTTTCATATTTTAAGGACGGATCTGGAAGGAAATATAGAAGATTTAACCCCCTGGGAATATGAAACCCCTCTTTTTTCAATCTCCGGGGAAGAAAATTACTACCCTTCCCCTGATGGAAAATTTCTATTTTATGCAGCCAAAAGGATTCAAAACCCTGCTGAAACTACCAATAGTGACATTTTTATATATGATCTGGAAATAAAGAAAGAAGAAAATTTAACTTATTTTAATAGAGGTGCTGACGAAACCCCCCTGCCTTCTCCTGATGGGAAATACCTTGGTTATATAACCCAGAGGATTGAAGGTTTTGAAGCAGACCTAAAGCGGCTTGCAATTATGGATTTAACAACAAAAAAGGAAAAACTTTTAACTGATAGAGGAAATTTTGACTACTGGATAAACCAGTTTCAATGGGGAAAAAGTGGAAGATATATTTATTTTACTGCCCAGGTTAAAGGGCAGACGCCTCTTTACAGGATAGATATTCAAAATGGCAGAATTGAAGAACTTTTAACACATCAGACCATTGATGATTTTTTCATAACCCCTGATGAAAGGTATGCCATCTATATCCACAGGGCAATTTCAGAACCCTGGGAGATTTATAAATTTGATTTACAAAAAAAGGGAAAGCCAGAAAAATTGACAAAATTTAATGAAAAGATAATGGAGGAAGTGGATATAAGGGGGGCTGAAGTCCATTATGTTTCAGGAGCAGAAGGAAAACCCGTCCAGGTTTTTTTAATAAAACCCTACAACTTTGACCCAGAAAAAAAATATCCAGCAATATTAAATATTCACGGAGGTCCCCAGTCCCAGTGGCAGGACTCCTTCAGGGGTGACTGGCAGGTCTATCCAGGTGCTGGATATGTCCTTGTATTTCCCAATCCCCATGGTTCCACGGGATTCGGGCAGGAATACACAGATGCCATTTCAGGGGACTGGGGTGGTAAGGTCTATGAAGATATATTAAGGGTTGCCGACTGGCTGGAAGAACTTCCCTTTGTGGATAAGGAAAGGATAGGTGCAATGGGGTGGTCTTATGGTGGCTATATGATTAACTGGATTTTGGGCCATACTGATAGATTTAAATGCCTTGCTTCTATGATGGGTGTTTATAACTTAAAATCAATGTATGGAGCAACGGAAGAGTTATGGTTTCCAGAATGGGATTTGAAAGGTACGCCCTGGGAAAGTGATATTTACAAAAATTTTGATCCTTCTGAATTTGTCCAAAATTTTAAAACCCCAACCCTTGTGATAACTGGCGAAAAGGACTTTAGGGTTCCTTATACCCAGAGTTTAGAACTATTTACTGCCCTTCAAAAGATGAAGGTTCCATCTCGCTTGATTGTTTTTGAAAAGGCAGGGCACTGGCCCTCCTGGTATGAAATGGCATTTTATTACATTGCCCACCTTGACTGGTTTCATAAATACTTGGGAGGAGAACCACCATCAATTGACCTTAAAAAGTTTTACCAAAACAATGCCTTTGAAAAATAATTTATTGTATTTTTTAATTATTATAGTGTACTAAGTTTATAGAGAGTTATTTTTATAGATTTTATTAGATTATTAAGTTTTTAAAGGGGGTACCTAAATGAATATAAAAAATGAGATTAAGGGGATATTAAAGTTATTTATAGTACAAAATGGAGTAAATTCAAAAAAATCAATGGCATTTTTAAATTCAATCTTTGAAAAATATTTAAAAGAAGATTACAAAATTGAAATAATTGATGTAAATAAAAATAAAGAAGAAGCAATTGAAAATGGCTTAATGGTCATTCCAAATCTTATTTTATATAAAAATGATCAAAAAGTTTTTTTACCTCTTTTTTTAGAAAATGAAAAAGATTTCTTTTTTACATATTCAGTTATAGAAAGCATCTCATTAAGACACAACAAATATGGAAATTCAGTTAAGCTACTTGAACCAAATATAAAAAATAGTGCTGGTGGGTTAAGAGATCTTCATGATT
>JBBFMJ010000132.1:3812-5579 GCA_037478515.1 Thermoanaerobaculia bacterium | reverse complement strand
GATCATTTATATGCATAATTTTACCTCCAAAAATATTATACTAAATTTTTATCAAAACTTCAAATTTAAATGGTTCTAATCTTAAATTATTAATCCAATAAATAACTCTTTATGATTTTTTCCTCAATTACAGAAGAATCCACAGGATAGGAAAAATAGTATCCTTGGGCACAATTGCATTTTAAATCCTTCAATTTCTTATACTGGAGCTCTGTCTCTACCCCTTCTGCAAGAACCTGCATATTCATATTGTGGGCAAGGGATACTATGGTTTGAACTATGGGATTTTGTTCTTTTCTTTCTTTAATCTGCCCTACAAAAGCCCTGTCAATTTTCAAAGTATCAATTAAGAAATGATGAAGATAACTCAAGGAAGAATATCCAGTTCCAAAGTCATCCAGAAATAGTTTTACCCCCAGTTTCTGCAACTGAAAAAAGATATTTTGAGCACTGGCTATGTTTTCCATTATAGTGCTTTCAGTAATCTCTATAACCAGATGGGCTGGCTCCAGGCCAGTTTCTTTTAAAATTTGGGCTATTTTATTTATCAACTTTGGATTTGAAAATTCCTTGCTGGAAAAATTTACGCTAACATACAATTTATCTACCTTGGCATTTAAATTCAGCCACTTTCTAAAATTAAAGCAGGAGGTGGAGAGGACAAACTGGTCTATGGCTGGTATAAATCCTGCTTCCTCTGCAAGGGGAAGGAAATCCTTGGGAGATAAAATTCCCTTTTCTGGATGTTTCCATCTAACGAGGGCTTCAAATCCCATTAAAGCACCAGTAAAAAGGTCAAAAATTGGCTGATAATGAACGCAAAATTCTTTCTTTTCAATGGCTTTTCTTAAAAAAGATTCCATTTTTAAATTTTCCAGGGCTTTTTGATACATTTCCTCATTAAAGAAAACATAACTTCCCTTTGCCTTTGTTTTTGCCTTGTGCATGGCTATGTGGGCATTTCTGAGATAATCCTCTGGCTTTTCTATGCCTTCAGTACTCATAACAAGTCCAACACTGGCTGTAAGGAAAATTTCATTTCCTTCAAGGTTTACGGGCTGACCAATATCTTCGATTATCTTTTGAGCAATCCTGCTGGCTTCACTGGCATCTTTAATATCTTCAAGCAAAATTAAAAATTCATCAGCACCAAAACGGGCAAGGGTATCCCCTGGCCTTAAATTATTCTTTATTTTTTCTGAAACCATTTTCAATAACCTATCAGAAAGATTATGTCCTAAACTTTCATTAAAAATACGAAAACGATCCAGATTTAAATGGAGAACAGTAAAAATGAAGTCAGAAAATCTCTTTGCTCTCTCACAGGCCTGATTTAATCTGTCCAGAAAAAGGGCTCTGTTGGGCAGTCCTGTTAAAGAATCATGGAAGGCATCATGCAAAAGCTGTTCTTCTGCCCTTTTTCTATCAGTTATATCAGTTAAAGAGCCAGCCATACGGGTAGGTTTATTTACTTTATCCCTTATGGCAAGACCCCTCACCAAAACCCATCGGTAATTTTGATTTTTATGAAGGATTCTAAATTCTGCCTCCAGATGGGCTTTAAAACCTTCCAGGTGGGCATTTATTTCAGTTTTTAGCATCTCCAGATCATCGGGATGGACCAGGGAAAACCAGCTTTCTGGGGTATTGCCTATTTCTTCATCCTGATACCCTAAAATCTCCTTCCAGCGAGGAGAAAAATAGATTTTATTGTTTTTCAAATCCCAATCCCACAAGCCATCCTTTGCTCCCATCACAGAAAGGGCA
>JBBFMJ010000132.1:0-3802 GCA_037478515.1 Thermoanaerobaculia bacterium | reverse complement strand
TACCTTTCCTCGCTTTGCCTCAATTCTTCTTCCACTTTTTTTCTGTAAGCAATTTCCCTTTCCAGATCCTGCATTTTTTTGTTTAATTTTTTAACCAACCTTTCATTATAAAGCTTAAAAATCTGTTCTTCCTTTTCCAGCTCGGGTTTTTTTGCTTTAAAATTATTTTGGACTGCTTCATTCATTATTTGTAGCAGTCTTTTTGCAAAATCTCCCGGCTCCATAGGTTTTTTTATAAAATAATCCGCCCCCAGTTTTAAGGCAAACTCTTCATCCTTTGGATCAATATAGGTGGCTGTGTAAAAAATAAAGGGAATTTCATTAAACTTCTCGTTAAACCTCACTTCCATACACAATTGATAGCCATCCATAACAGGCATAAGGATATCGGATATTATTAAATTGCAGTCCCCCTTTTCAAGAATTTCCAGGGCTTCTTTTCCATTGGAAGCAGAAGATACAGCAAAACCCATTCCTTTAAGAAGGGTTTCAAGGAAGTATCTGTTTTCCTCCTGATCATCCACAACTAAGATATGCCACTTTCTTTCCTTTTTTTCAGACATATTTTTTTACCTCCTCAATAAATTTTTCAGGGTTTATGGGTTTTTCCACATATGCAGTACACCCTGCTTCAATTGCCTTTTCCCTGTCTCCCACCATAGCATAAGAAGTGACTGCAATGATGGGAATATTTTTTAAATCTTCCCTTTCCCTTATTTTTCTTGTCAGGGTATAACCATCCATCAAAGGAAGTTGTATATCCATTAAAATCAAATCTGGCTTTTCTTCTTCAGCCATTTTCAAGCCCATTAATCCATCCCTGGCTTCCACAATTTGATGGCCCAATTTAAGCAATATAAACCTCATCATATAAAGATTTGATTCATTATCCTCTACAATCAGGACTTTAGCCATTTCTTTTCTCCTCCATACTCAAGGGCAAAGTTAAAATAAAAGTACTCCCCTCCCCATATTTACTTCTTACATCAATGTTTCCTTTTAAAAGAGAAGTCAATTTTTTAGAAAGGTATAATCCAAGCCCTGTTCCTTCATATCTTTTGGTGGCAGACATATCCAGCTGCTGAAAGGGCTGGAAAAGATACTTTAAATCCTCCTCCCTTATTCCAATTCCTGTATCAGAAACCTCAATGGAAATTTCTTCCTTTAATCTTTTTGCTCTTATGGAAACTTTGCCTTTGTCGGTAAATTTTATGGCATTACTCAATAAGTTCATTATGACCTGTTTAATCCTCCTTTTATCACTTTCTAATAATAAATCACCATTATATTCTCTTTCAATATTCAAACCTTTTTTTGAAGCAGCTGGTTCTATGGATGATATAATCTCTTCAATAGAATCCTTTAAATCAAACTTTTCTATGGAAAGCTCCAGTTTGTCCGATTCTATTTTTGAAATATCCAGAATATCATTTATTAAACTTAAAAGATGGTTTGCACTGCTTTGAACCATAGTAAGCTGCTTTCTCTGTTCTTCATTTATTTCCCCAGCCATACCCATAAGGATCAAGCCAGTAAAA
Source organism: Thermoanaerobaculia bacterium (assembly GCA_037478515.1). GTDB lineage: Bacteria > Acidobacteriota > Thermoanaerobaculia > UBA2201 > UBA2201 > JBBFMJ01. Next base: position 2,264 of record JBBFMJ010000132.1, on the reverse strand, counting down.
CCTATAATGGAGTTTAAAGGAGTTCTGAGCTCATGGCTCATAGAAGCAAGAAACATACTCTTTAACCTATCCAGTTCCACAAGACGAGCATTGGCTTCCTCCAGCTCCTTTGTCCTCTGCTTTACTCTCTCTTCCAGCTCTTCATTTAATTTTTTTATTTCCTCCTCTGCTTTTTTCCTTTCGTTTATGTTTCTAATGATAACTAGGTCTGCTTTTTCTCCTTCATAGGGAATCAGAGCAGCATTTACTTCCGCATAAATGGGCTCCCCACTGGTATTTAAAAAGATTGTCTCATACATAGAAGGAACGCTGATTCCACTCATCCTGTTTTCATAGTACTTTTTTATTTTTTCCCTTTCCTTTGGATCCACCCACTTTAAGAAAAAAGTGCCTATAAGTTTATCCCTGCCTGTACCTGCTATCTCTTCGATGGCAGGGTTAGCATATACAAATCGGCCACCTTTTATAATTACAATTCCATCCTTGGCGCTCTCCACAAGGGTCCTGTATTTTGTCTCACTTTCTTTTAAAGCTTTCAGGGCTTTATCCCTTTCCTGATTGCCAATATGGATTTGATGGAGCATTTCATTAAATCCATTAAAAAGTATCCCGAATTCATCCCTTCTATCTTCTGGAACTCTTATGGTTAAATCCTGGCTGGAAGAAACCCTTTTTATGGCTTCCACAAGATTTAATATTGGCTCCGAAAGGGTTTTATGGGTTAAAAAAGAGATTCCCAGGGTTAAAAGCATACCTAAAAGAAAAATCAAAATGGAAAAAATGAAAGTGGAAAAAAGGATTTTTTTATGGTGGGTTAAATCATATTCCAATCCAATCCATCCAATTATCTCATTATCCTGCTCTATGGAATGAATGCTATAAAGACTTTTCCTCTCTACAAATTCCTGCTCTTTAAGTTTAAAAACTGGTATCTCTTCTGTTAGATTTTCCTTCCTGTAAGAAGCAAATATTTTATTTGAAGGGGTAATTATCCAAGCCCTTATTATGTAGGGCTCATTTTTTAAAGAATTTAAAACTTCTTCTGCTGAATTTTTATCATAAAAATTTAGTGCAGGAATGGAATTGTATCCAATAATATGAGAAATTGTATGTAATTTTGTAGAAACAGAATTCCTCAAAATCCTTGCCTCCCTGTAAAGATACAACCCACCTATCAACAACAAAACCAGAGCTACTATAAAAAGATTTAAGATTATCAGTTTATTTTTAATGGGCAAGTTTTTAAGTTTAAACATATTATTCCCTGTTGCCAAATAAAGAAACAGCCAGTTTCATAATCTGTGAACTGGGCTTTATGCCTGCTATCTTTAATGCCCTTTCATTTATTTCAAATCTCAAATTTCCATCTCTTATCACAAAATTAACAGCCACTCCTTGAAGACAGAGCCCTTCTTCTTCTCCTACAATAAGAGTTTTTAGATTTTCTGTCTTTTTTAAAACCCCGGATATTTCAAATTTTGAAAATTTTGAAATAAAGATTATTTGGGGTTTATCAATTTGTTTAAGGGTTTCAATCTTTTTTACTTTCAAAGGTTTCCCAAAAACAAGTTTTTTTTCTGCAATTTCTTTCAAGGGTTCCAAAATTTCACTTTCTCCTAAAATATCTATTTCAAAGAATGGAATTTCCTCCAGTCCCTGCCATTCAAAATATTTTGTAAAATGGTACAAAAAGGCGGCTTTTAAATCATATTCTTTTACCTCTTCCCCCAGAGAATATAAAACCTGAAAGGGCTGAAAAATAAAAAGGAAAGAGATTAAAACTACATTAAAATTCATATAAAAATCTTAACCTTAAAGTCCTTCCGGGCTGCCTGTACCTGTCGGGAGGAAGATTTGAAGGATGCCAGTATTTTGTATCAAGTAAATTTTCAATAAAAAAATTTATTTTCATATTCTGACTTACTTTTAAATTAATACCAGAATTTAAAATGAAATAATCATCTATTTTATTATTTTCTTCTGTTTTTATTTTCTTTGGATTATCCCTTTCGCTATAGTATCTACCCCTTATTCCAAAACCAAAAATACTGTTTAAATAATAATAAAAGGTAAAACCTGAAGTAAATTTTGAAATCTCCGGTATCTTACTGCCATTTTCATCTTCTGAATCATTATAGGTAAAATCAAAAGTCCCTTTGATATTATTTTTGCGATATTGAAGGGAAAATTCAGCACCTTTGGTCAGTACATAGCCAGAGTTAATCCATCTAAAACTATCATCTAAAAATTCCTTTACCAGCAGG
>JBBFMJ010000131.1:0-5585 GCA_037478515.1 Thermoanaerobaculia bacterium | reverse complement strand
GGCATTTACATACATCGGGGAAATTATATGAAACCCTGGCTTTTAGAGTACTTTCCTTTATGAAAATAAACTTGCTTGGGGCAGGAAGGGTGGGTTCCTTTATTGCAGAAGAGCTCCACAAAGATGGAATTGATATCTGTGCCTTTGACCTCTCTGAAAATTCCCTGGAAAACCTTTCAAAAAAAAATATAAAAACTTCCCTTTGCGACTTTTCCAATAAAGAAAATTTAATCAAAACAATTAAAGATGCAGATTTAGTTATAAATGCCCTTCCTGGCTTTATGGGATATAAGGTCCTGGAAATTTCCCTGGAAGAAAAAAAACCCCTGGTGGATGTCTCCTTTATGCCAGAAAATCCTTTAAATTTAGATAAAAAGGCAAGGGAAAAGGATACCATTGCCATAGTGGATATTGGAATTGCCCCAGGCCTTTCCCATTTCATAATTGGAAGAGAAAGTTTTTTAAATAAAAATTTATCAGGGGCAAAAATATATGTGGGAGGTATACCCTTTGAAAGAACCTTACCCTTTCAGTATAAAGCCCCCTTTTCTCCTATGGATGTCCTGGAAGAATACACCAGGACAGTAAGATACAAATTTAATGGAGCTTTAACTGAAGCCGAACCCTTAACGGATATCGAAGAGATAAATATCTTTGGAATTGGAACCCTGGAAGCATTCCTGACTGATGGACTCAGAACTCTCTTATATACTACCCAAATTCCCACCTTAATTGAAAAGACCTTGAGGTATCCAGGACATTGCCAGGCAATTAAAATTTTAAAGTCCTCTGGTTTTTTGAGCAAAAACCCAATCAATTACAATGGAAATCCAGTAATCCCTCTGGAATTTACATCCAAAATTTTATTTCCTCTCTGGGAACTAAAAAAAATTGACAGGGAAATGACAATCTTATACATTTATTTATGGTATGAACAAGGGGATAAAAAAGGAGAAATTGATTATTTTTTAATTGAAACCACAGACCTGGAAAAGGGGATATCCTCTATGGCAAAGACCACTGGAACCCCTGCTATAATTGTGACAGAAATGTATCTGGAAGGAAAAATAAACTTAAAGGGCGTAATTCCACCTGAATTACTTGGCAGAGATGAAAAAATCTTTGAAGAATTTATGGAAAAATTTGAAAAAAAAGGTCTTAAATTAAATAAATTTGTAAAAGAAAATTAAAGGATGAAAAAAGATATAATTTTAAAAAATGATATCTTTAAGGTGGAAAAAGAAAACTTTAATAATTCTCCTTTTTATCGCCTCCTGTGCCCTGATTGGGTAAATATAATTCCTTTGACAGAAGATGAAAAGGTGGTATTTGTAATTCAATACAGATTTGGTATAAAAGGAAATACCCTTGAAATACCTGGAGGGCAAATGGACAAAGAAGACAAAAACCCTGAATATGCTGCAAGGAGAGAACTTTTAGAGGAAACTGGCTTTGGGGAAGGGAAATGGGAATATCTGGGGTATGTCCACCCAAATCCTGCAATTTTAAACAACCGATGCCATAGCTTTTTAGTAAAAGGCGTAAAGAAAATAGGAGAAATAAAAAATGATAAAAATGAAAAGACAGAGGTTATTTTAAGACCCTTAAAAGAAGTAAATAAACTAATCCTTAAAGGAAAAATAACCCATTCTCTGGTCTTAAATGCTTTTCATCTGTTTTTCCTGAAATATAAAAACCAAATTTTTTAAAAATTTCTAAAATCTCTTGACATAAAGGTCAATTTTTTTTAGAATAAATTTTGGAGGTATTATGAGAAGGATTTCTTTAATCTTTGTCCTTTGCTTCCTTTTTAGCATAAGCCTTTATTCCAATCAAACTTTAAATCAGGTATATCAGCCAAAACTTTTAAAGCTTGTAGAAGGAAAAAGCTTTAATAAAGCAGTTCATCTTCAAAATAATATGGCAAGGACTATTACTGTATGGTACTGGGAAGAATGTACCCTTTCTCAGCCAGACCTCTACTGGTGGAATGAAAACACCCAGAATTGGATTAAAGTTTCAATGAATGATGGCCCTCAAAACTGGATTTATGCAACAATTACTGTTCCAAAACTTCCTGTCTATGTTTATTTTGACTCTTTCTGGTGCGATTGCGATGATAATGAAGGAGATTGGTATTGGATCTCTGATATTGATTTAGATCAAAATTCCAACTGTTGGATTTTTGACAGATTCATTTATTCTAAAAATCCAGAGGGTCAAGATTATAGATGGTTTTCTTATGATTGGTACTGGTATGCCTATACCGTCTGGGGAGATGAGGTTTATGATTTAGGTGAAAATTTATATGAATTCAGAGGAAATGTAAATATTTATGGAACAGCAGATGGGGATACCTGGAACCCTGTTTTAAAATACAAATTTGATAAACTAATTGTCTCTTGGGATCCTACAAATGCAAGATTAAAGATTGTAGATGGAAAATTTCGCCTTCCTTCTGGTTATGGGCTTCCTTATTATATTCAAGAGGGAAGGATAAGGGGAGTTGTATTTGATGTAGACAATGATAAGATTGTAAATGGAGATAATTCTATAACTTTAACAGCTTTTACTCCAGGTAATCCTTCTTCAACGCCAGAAGTAAATGGAATTAGGGCATCCCTTCAAAATGATTCAAGGAAAATTATTGTCTTAAAAGGTTACCAATATCCATCAATTAAGAAAATTGAAATGGATTATCAAGGTTATATTCATTCAAATAGTGCTGTTACAGATAGGGTTTCTATTACGTTAGGTGGCATAACTTTTACTGCTGACTTTATTGAAGTTGATGAATGTGGTTATTATCATTTATCTGGTTCAATCACTTGTTCTGCTGGTTCATTTATATTTAATGATTTAGAAATTTATTACAATGAACAAGAACAAAAAATAACCCTTTTAAGAGGAACTTTAAATGTTGGAACTATTGAAATTACAATTAAAAATTTAGTAATTGATGCACAAACTGGATTTGTTGTGATAGGTGGTGCTACTTTAAGAATTCCAGAAATAAAACTTCCAGATGTTAGGATAATTGATGTTGTTGCTGATTTTGACTGGGAGGGCTTCCATTGCAGGGGTAGACTTGAAAATTCAACTGGTATGCTTTATGTTGAATTTGATATATCTCCAGATGGAGAAATTTCAAATATACAGGCAGCAGGGACAATCACTTATTCTTTTGAAAACACAACAATTTCTTGTCAATGGTTTGCAGACCTTGGAAACAACAGCTATTCTGCTTCAGGAAATGTAACAATTGATGGTATACTTTTTACTTTTGATTCAATAAATTTTACATATAATGATTCAGCCCATACAATTTCTTTAAAGAAGGCAGAAATAATCTTTCCAAATTCAATCTTTGCATCAGTCCGCGATGTCGTCTATGATTTAAATACGCACCAAATTACATTTGGACAATTAACCGTAGGGGTAGAGGAATTTCAAATAGCTCAAGGGGTTCTTGCAGGGCTTCAAGGGGATTTTTATCCAGACCATTTACATTTATATGGCAGGCTAAATCAGCAAACGGTAGCATTTCAAGCATCCTTTGATTTATCATATACAGGCGAAATATCAAACCTATTTATTGGTGCTCAACTTACAAATTTGCAATTCGGAAATTTAATTATCTCTGCAGAAACATGGATTTCCCCCCAGGCAGGGGTTTATATATTTTCTGGAAATGTTCAAATTTCTGGCTATGGATTTACATTTAATCAACTTCAAATTACATGGAATTCCTCTGCACATACAATTTATATAAATTATGCAGAACTGAAGGTTCCATATTTTACTGGTTCTGTTTCAGGTGTTTTAATAGATGCTTATACAGGGCAGATTTTGGATGGGGCAGGAAAGGTTTCACTGGGACCTTTTAATATAGGTGGTTATTCAATTGTTTCAATTTCTGCAAATTTTGATAAATATTTTATAGAAGTGGATGGTTCAATTGGAATCCCTGAATTAATCCAGCCAGTTTCAGGTATAAAAGTTCATTTTAAAATTGACTGGAAAGGAAATATATATTCAATTGGTGGGGGGGTGACAGGAGAAATCCCAATCTTTGAAACTGGAATTTCCTTATACAATCCATATATTCAAGTAGACAATGAACTTGGATTTATAGAAAATGGTGGTTTAAATAGGACTGGATGGGTAATAATTTTGATTGGAACAATTGCTCCCTCTGGTGGTGGCATTTATGTAATTGCAGAGGATTTTCAGCTTATAATAGAGCCATCCAATACAAGATTTACCTTAAATGGAATTTTAAAACTGGCAGGAGCACCAATTGCAAATTCTACAATTATGATTGAACCAGGACATCTCTTTTCAAATGTAAATTCAACAGTAAGGTTTGGAGGGGAAGGGAATTTTGAAATACATGGAGATGCCTGGGTTGAAATCTGGTGGGATAAATCATATCATTTACTTAAAAGAAGCGGGGCTGGAAAGGGATATATTGCTTACAAATCGCACAGGGTTGTAAACGGGGATTTTACTTTAGATGATGAAAAATTATATGGACAAGCAGAGGTTACAATCCTTGAGGACTGGCTTGAATTTTGCCTTACCTGGAAACTTTATAATAATTTTACTTTAAACATTACCTGGGGTTGCCAGCAACTCCCACCTGTTGCAAATCCCTGCGGCCTGTCAGATCCCTTGCCTTCCTGCCCTTACAACTTAATTGCTTCTGTTTCATCAAATAAAATAAAACTAACATGGGATCCTGCAACCGATGATAAAGGAATAACCTATTATAGAATTTATAAAAATGGCTCACCCTATGGGGTAGTTTACTATACAACCCTTCAATTTCAAGACAATGATATAGAAGAAGGACAGATTATTTCCTACGAAGTCCATTCCATTGATACTGTTTATCAAGAGCAAACTGCTTGCAAGGGAATTCAAGTTATAGGAGGGGGTTCAAATATTATCCTTTATTTAAATAAGACACAGAATAATGGAATAAATTTATATTGGGAAGGAACAAATTTTCCAATTTACATAGTTTACAAAGGAAATTCACCAGAAAATTTAAAAGAACTCACCAGAACCGGAGATAATTCTTTTGTTGATTACAGCCAGAGCAGTGGAAATCTGATTTATTATGCAATCCAGCAGAGGGACTTGTAATAAGGGAAGGATATAATTAGAGACAATAATTTTTAATGGAAACACTTTAAAGAGGCAAGGAATTTTGGCTTTTTAAATTAATAAAGCTTAAAAATTATATTTTTATTTTTTTATAAAAGTACTTTATTTCTTTTTTATTTACAGATTTTTCCCCAAAGGAAGAAGATAGATAGAGCTTGAAAAAATTTTCAATGTAATATGAGATTTCTGGATTTAAATTTTTTAATATTGAAGAAAGTTTTTCAGGGGTAATTCCTTCAGGAAGATTTAATTTTTTTATCGCCCTTTGCCTTATTTTTCTATAGTATTTTAAATAAAAAACTTCCCTTCTTAATTTAACTAATTTATAAAACAAAAAAATTAAAAACATAAAAGGAAAAAGCAGAAAAATAAAAAATATTTTTTTTATTAAACTTAGATTTTTTTTAAAAAAA
>JBBFMJ010000130.1:0-5631 GCA_037478515.1 Thermoanaerobaculia bacterium | reverse complement strand
TTTTTTTTCTCTTTTTCTTTTTCTTCCTTTTCCTTTTCTGGCTTCAAAGAAATTTCCACTTCTTCAATCTTTTCTTTCTCCTCAAAAACCCTTAAAGGACCTATTCCTTCAAATAATTTATAATTAAACTCCTGAATCTCTTTTGCCAGGTTACCTTTCCCCTTTATAACTAAACTCCCGATTTCCCTTTTAATATTACTTTGAATTTCCCGTCCCATTTTCAGGTCGGAAAGAGCCATTTCCTTATTTTTGGGGTATAAATTTATACTTGCCCTTATTTTTTCCATAATTGCAAACCCCTCTAAAATCTTCTCCCAGATAGGTTCTTTATTGTTCCCTCTGGAAAATTCCTTAAGAAAATTTGAAATTTCACTGCTAAATTTAAAGGGAAGTTCTTCATCTCTTAAAATTTTTTCTTTTACACCTTCAAAATACGGCTTCAAAGTCTCAAAAATAGTTTCCATAACCATCTCCTTTTTTTACAAATATATGATACCAGATTTTATTTTTAAATAAAAAAATTTTATGGTAATATAAAAATATGAAGGTTTTAAATTTTTTTCTCCTTATTTTACTGTTTTCTTTAACTTTCTATACGACCCATAAAATTAAAAGAGAAATCCTGACAGAAAGGGAATGTAAAGATGAATATGGAAAAGAGGGATTTAAATTTAAATTAAAAAACCTCGAAGGAAAAGAGGTACCCTTAGAAAACCAAAAGAGAAGTGCTGTAATTCTGATATTTTTTGCCACTTGGTGTGGACCCTGCAAGATGGAACTGGAAATCTTAAAAGAGGAAGAGGCACTTCTTTATAACTATAATGTGAAATTATTTCTAATTTCCAGTGAAAGCAAAGAAATTGTAAGAAATTTTATGGAAAAAAATGGCTTCAATTTTGAGGTTTTGCTGGATGAGAAGGGAGAAGTTTTTAAAGAATATAATGCAAATAGAATTCCAAAGACAGTAATTCTGGATGAAAAAGGTACTATCATATTTTCAAAAGTTGGAAAAATGGATACGGTCTATGATATTACCTCAAAGCTTCCCTATAGATTTGTGGTTCCCAATCAGGAGAGAAAAATTTACAAAGAAGTGGATAAAATCCTGGATTCTATCCCCTGTGATTGCTCCTGTGGAAAATCATTATTAAACTGTGATTGCAAAGATTGCAGGTTAAAAAAGGAAAGGGAATATATAAGATTTTATGGAGCCCGCCTTATGGACAAGGAAAAATTCAAAAAAGAGCAGGTTGCCCAGATTATTAAATGGAAATACATTGAAAACTATAAGGAAAAGAGATGATAGCCATAAGGGTTGAAGATTTAAAAAAGACATACAAAAGTGGTTTCTTGAAAAAAAGTAAGTTTCAGGCATTGAAAGGGGTCTCCTTTGAAATAAAAGAAGGGGAAATTTTTGGGTTTTTAGGTCCCAACGGGGCTGGAAAAACCACCACAATCCTTTCAATGCTGAATCTTATAAAGAGGGATAGTGGAAAAATCTCATTTTTTGAAAAGGAAATTGAAAAAGATGTAGAAATTTTTAAGGACATTGGGTATATTCCTGAGGAGCCCTATTTGTATAACTTTCTAAAAGTAAGAGAATTTATAAATTTAGGAACAAAACTTTCAGGCATTGAAGATAAAGATATAGAGGAAAAAATTGAAAAATATTTAAAACTCTTTGATTTATGGGAAAAAAGGGAAAATATTATAAAAACCCTTTCAAAAGGTCAAAAACAGAGGGTTTTGCTTGCCTTAAATTTTATACTGGAACCCAAAATACTGATACTGGATGAACCCTTCAGGGGGCTTGACCCTGTGGGAATCAGAATTGTAAGGCAGGAAATTGAAGCCCTTTCAAAGAAAGGAAGTACCATTTTTTTAAGTTCCCACATTATTTCAGAAGTGGAAGCCCTTTGCTCAAAGGTTTCCATTATAAATAATGGTCTGATTGTTTGGGAAGGAAATCCAAAGGAAATTCCAAGAAAGGAAGAGGGTTTTAAGGTTTTATACAAATCAAAAGAAGGGGTTTTTTCTGGGAAAATATTAAAAAATCAAGAGGAATTGCTGGAATTTTTAAAGGAAATAAATTTTTCCGGTGGCGAAATAGTTGAAGTTTTACAAGAGACAAAACTTGAGGATTACTTCTATGAAAAGGTTAGAGAAAATTAAAATCCTGACCCTTAATTTTACCAAAAATTTTATGAGGTCCAGGGCTGGAAAATCCCTTATTTATTTTATCCCCTTATTTTTTCTTATTATGCTTTTGAGCTTGAGCAGTTCTTTAAGCCCAGAAAAGCTATTTTTAAATTTAGGAAGCAGTATCCTTTATCTTGTAATTCTTTTTCTTTCAATTTTTTCCAGTTGCGAGTCCATAACAGGAGAGATAAAGGAAAATACAATTCAATTTTTATTCACAAAACCCTTAAAACCAGGGGAAATTATAATTTCCAAATGGCTTTCTGTAAACCTGATAACTTTTACAACCCTCTTTTCATACCTTTTAGTCCTCCACTTTTTTGGTTTAATTTTCTTTAAAAAATATTTCTTTTCCCTGGATATAAGCATAGCCACTCTATTTCTGGGCTCCCTTTTGCTTTCCTCTTTTACCTTTTTCTTAACGACTCTTTTTCCTTCCATTTCAACTGCAATTTTTATATTGATTTTTGGAACGGGTTTGATAGATGTTTTGCTTAAAGCCCTCCTGGCAGCAAAAACCTATAACCTGATTGGGCTCATAGCAAAAAAGGTGGGGGCAGGAATACTTTATTTCTTCTTTTACCTCTTCCCTTCCTTTAATAATGTAACCCTTGAAGCAGATGAAATTTTATTAAATAAAACCTTCTGGAAAGGTTATCTGGTTAAGTTTTTTTATGTAATCTTTTGTTCAATTTTTTACCTTTTACTTTCAATTTACATATTTAAAGTTAAAAGAAAAATCTATTTTAAGTCAATTTGACAAAAATTTAAAAAAATGGCATTATTTAGAGAATGAGAATACTTGTAATTGGCTCCGGTGGAAGAGAATATGCTCTTTGTTTAAAATTAAAAGAAAGCCCGGAGGTGAAGGAAATTTTCTGTGCACCTGGAAATGGGGGGATTTCCCAGATTGCAACTTGTGTGCCAATTCAACCAGAAGACATAGCCGAATTGGGGGATTTTGCCCAAAAACTCCAAATTGATTTGACTGTTGTAGGTCCTGAACTTCCCCTTATGCTGGGAATTGTGGATGAATTTCAAAAAAGGGGTTTGAATATCTTTGGTCCTTCCCGCCTTGCCTCAGAAATCGAGGGCTCCAAGGTCTTTGCAAAGCAATTTATGGAAAGAAATGGTATTCCAACCCCTGGGGCAGAGATAGCCAGTTCAGAAGAAGAGTTTAAGGAAATTGTTTCAAAAAAGGAATTCCCTTATGTTTTAAAGGCAGATGGACTTGCTCAGGGAAAAGGGGTATATGTTATAAAAACAAAAGAAGATTTAGAAGCAGCCCATAAAGCATTTTTTAAGGATAAAAAATTTGGAAATGCAGCCAGCAGGGTCCTGGTGGAGGAGTTTCTGGAAGGGGAAGAGGTCTCTTTTATGGTTATCTCTGATGGAAGTGTGGCAATTCCCTTAGCTTCTTCAAAAGATTACAAGAGATTGGGAGAAAATGACACAGGTCCCAATACAGGGGGTATGGGTTCCCATTCACCAGCAGTAATTCTTGATAAAGAAAATTCCAAAAAAATTATGACTGAGATAATGCTCCCTGCCATCTCTTCCCTTTCAAAGGAAGGGAGGGAATACAGGGGGGTTTTATATGCAGGGCTTATGCTTACTCAAAAAGGACCCTATGTCTTAGAATTTAATGCCAGATTTGGAGACCCAGAAACCCAGTCCATACTCCTTAGAATGGAAAGCGACCTTCTCCCAATTTTATATCAGGCAAGCAAAGGAAAACTGCAAATCCAGAGGATTGAATGGAAAAAGGAAGCCACTGCTTGTATAGTTCTGGCATCAAAGGGTTATCCTGAATTCTATGAAAAGGGTTTCCCCATTGAAGGAATTGAAGAAGCCCAGAGCGTGGAAGGTGTTACTGTAATCCATGCTGGAACAGTTTTGAAAGATGGGGTTTTTTATACAAACGGTGGGAGGGTTTTAAATGTCTGCGCCAATGGTCAAACTCTTGCACAGGCAATTGGAAGGGCTTATCTTGGAGTAAAAGCCATCTCCTTTGAAAATAAATATTACAGGAGTGATATAGGGCAGAATGTATTGAAAAAAATGCATTATGCTTGATGGATATGAAACTGGTAAAGGCAAGAATTTTTGGAACAGCACGGCTCAAGATTTTTAATTCTTCAGATATACCCCTGAAAAAAAAAGATGGAATTTTAGTGGAAGGAGAAGAGGGCCTGGAATTTGCAGAAGTTCTGGATATACTGCCTGCTGAAAATTTAGAAGAAAAAATTTCCTCTTTTCCAAAAGTTGTAAAAATTATGGACGAAGGGGATGAAAGATATTTTCAAAAAAAATTAAATCTGGAACTTAAGGCATATGATGTCTGCACCTATTATTGCAATATTTTAAATATTCCACTAAAACTTGTGCAAGTCAGGTATTCCTATGATTTAAAGCAGGGAACTTTTATTTATACTGCCGATGGAAGGGTAGATTTCAGACAACTTATAAAGGACCTGGCAAGGGAACTCAAAATAAAGGTTGAAATGAGGCAGATAGGAGTAAGGGATGAGGCAAAGCTGGTGGGAGGCTGTGGAACCTGTGGTTATGTTTTATGCTGTGCATCCCACCTCAACTCCTTTTCCCCTGTTTCTGTAAAAATGGCAAAACTTCAGGGGCTTGTGCTGAACCCTTCAAAGATTTTAGGGGTCTGTGGAAGATTAAAATGTTGTCTTTATTATGAATATTATGAAGAAGAAGGGGAGGAAAAAGTCCTTTACGAATACGATGATGATGTGGTATAATTTATGTAGAGGAAAAATATGACACAAAGAAAACTTATAAGACCAAAGTTATCAGAAGTCAAAGAAAAACAGCAAAAGCTTACAAAGGGGAAAAAGCCAACTCCCCCTGGGCAAACTTTTGCTGAGACCTATTATTATTTAAAACAGATTCATAATAAAACACCTATGGTTATAGTTCTCATGGACGGAGAAAAGGTTTATGGCCAGATTGATTGGTGGGATCAAGGAGCCATTAAAATTTCAAGGAAAAATGAACCCAATCTGGTAATTCCAAAACATGCTATAAAATACATCTACAAAGACGAAAAGGCAATTCAGGAAAAGAAGGAAGAGACAGAAAAAGAAAAAAAGGAAGAAAACGGGGCGTAGCGCAGCCTGGTAGCGCACCTGCTTTGGGAGCAGGGAGTCGGAGGTTCAAATCCTCTCGCCCCGATTTTTTATCTATTTGAACCGACGACTCCCAAAAGGGTCTGGGAAAAAGGATTTTTCCCAGGGGAGGGGGAGAAAAGGGGTTCGTGGGGAAAAGGGGTTTCCCAAGAGGTGCGAGGTTCATTTGGCTTCTATTTTTCATTTTTTAGGAGATTTTGAATCTTTCTGGATAAATTTTTATTATTTTTTTAATTACTGGGAAAATTAAGGCAACTGCAGGGTCATGGACAGATGTTTTTTC
>JBBFMJ010000129.1:0-5722 GCA_037478515.1 Thermoanaerobaculia bacterium | reverse complement strand
CAATTTTTAAGGCAAGGGAAGGATTTCCTGTAAAGGGAATTTTGTTTTTTTCCAGGTATCGGGCAACCTTATACTCTTTTCTGTAATTTCCATCCAGATGTTCGCAAAGATTAAAGACAATCCACTTTTCTTTCCTTATCCACTTTCCTAAAATTCTTAAGTCCTTTCCCAGCCCAAGAAGATAACAATCTATCCTGTTTTTTCTTAATATATTTGAAATGAAAAAGGCAGTGGCTTCCATCTCCTCATCATCAGTTAGGATATGGGGATAATTTATGGTTTCTTTACCGTAGATTATCAGAACTTTTTTCATACCTTTTCCTTGCAATCCTCATAACCTTTAAAATTAAATCTTCATAAGAGAGCCCTGCTGCCTTTGCTGCTTTTGGGAAACAGGAATTTTCTTCTTCCCCTGGAATAATTCCAGGAAGGGGATTTACTTCCAAGATATTTGGAATACCCTTTTCATCCAATCTTAAATCCGCCCTGCACCAGTCTCTTATATTCAAAACCTTTATGGTTTTTTTTACTATTTTTTTTATTTTTTCTTCCAGTTTTTCATCTATCTCTGCTGGAGCTTTAAAAAGGGGTAAAGGATTTTCTGGCCTGTCCCATACCCATTTTGCTTCATAGGAATAGATGGGATTTGCTCCTTCTGGCAGACAGGAAAAGGTGATTTCCACTATGGGTAAGATTTCCAGTTCTGGCCAGTTTCCCAGCACTGCCACTGTAAATTCTCTACCTTTTAAGAATTTTTCCACAATTACAGGTTGCCCAAATTTTTTTATTATTTCTATGGATTTGTTTTTCAAATCTTCTTCTTCAAAACAAACATTGTCATTATATATTCCCTTACTGGAACCTTCCCTTAAAGGTTTAATTATAGCAGGTAAAAATTTTATTCTTGCTTTTTTTACTTCTTCTGGAGTATGAAAAATTAAAAAATCAGGAGTGGGAATTTTATGGTATTTTAAAATTTCTTTTGCTCTGGCTTTGTCAAGGCATATGGATAAAGTTAAGGGATCTGAACCTGTATAAGGAATGTCATTTTCTTCCAGTATAGCTGGGACTAGGGATTCTCTGAAATTTCCTTTAAGCCCTTCTGCCATATTAAAGACAAAATCAATATTATTATCTATAAGTTTTTGATAGTAATTACCTTGCGCCAGGATTACTTTAACATCATATTCTTTTTTTAGGGCTGAATAGACTGCTTTAATGGTCTTGGCAGAATCCCATTCTGCAAAATCCTCCTGCCTGAATAAACTTAAGCTTGGAGGTTCTTCTGGAGCCTCAAACTCTTGTGCATCCTGCGGCTTAACATTGCAAACTATAGCAACTTTCATACTTCCAATTAAAATGATACTATAAAATAATAGTTTGTCAAGAGGAATTTAACAAAAAATTAACAAAAAATTTGATTAAAATTTTTTTAGATGATAATATAAAAATCCAGTTATGATAAAAGAAAAAATAAAGGCATCTCTTCAAAAGGAAACTTTAAAAAATAATCTCTGGAAAGCAGTAAAACATACTTTGCTTTCAAGAAAAAAAATTGTGGAGAGTTATTCTAATTGGGAAGAGTTAAGAGAGAAAGCTTTTAAAATCAGAAAGACCTCCATTGAAAACTTGGATAAATTGTGGGAAGGAGTAAAAAATAAAATTCAGAGCAGGGGAGGAAATTTTTTTATAGTTGAAGATGAAAAAGAAGCATTGAAAATAGTGGAAGATATTCTGGAAAAACATAAAAACTTTCCCATAGTAAAATCCAAGTCCATGGTTTCAGAGGAAGTGGGCATCAGAGAATATCTTGAAAAAAAAGGATATGAAATTTATGAAACGGACCTGGGAGAATTGATAGTACAATGGGAAGGTAAGCCCCCATCCCATATAACTGCACCAGCAATCCACCTTTCCCGTTTTGAGATAGCAAAAATCTTTGAGGAAAAATTAAATTTAAAAGTTTCCAGTGAACCCGAAGAACTTACAAAAGTTGCCAGGGAATTTTTAAGGGAAAAATTTCTCAAAGCAAAAGCATCCATTGTGGGTGCAAATTTTATCCTTTCAGAAAATGGAAGTTTAGTGCTTCTGGAAAATGAAGGAAATATAAGGTTTTGTTTAAATATCCCCGAGGAAGTAATAATACTTACAGGATATGAAAAGATTATTCCTAAGATAGAGGATCTTATAGTATTTTTGAAACTGCTTCCCCCTTCTGCCACGGGTCAACTTCAAAATTGTTACACTTCCTTTGTTCCTCTGGGAAAAAAGCATCATTTAATTGTGCTGAAAAGTTTCAGAGAAAAAATTTTAAATTCAGAAAGAAAAGAAATTTTATATTGTATAAGATGTGGTGCCTGTATAAATACCTGTCCTGTATTTTCCACAATTGGAGGGCATTCCTACTCTTCTGTATATCCAGGTCCCATAGGGCTTATTCTTTCTTTTTATAATTTGCCTTCCCTTTCAGGAGATATTTTAAATTTATGTTCCCTCTGTTTTGCTTGCAGTGAAATTTGCCCTGTGAAAATTCCCATCCCTGAAATAATTTTAAAGGGAAGGGCTTCAGTGGGAAAAGGTTTTTTGGAAAGGTTTATTTCAAAATCTTCCAAAATAATTTCCAATAGGTATTTCTTTAACTTAACCTTCAAGGTTTACAATTTTCTTCCTCTTTTTTTAAAAAAAATTTTTATGAAGAAATGGATTTATAATAGAAATTTTCTGGATGTAAAAAGGAAGGATTTCTTCAAATTATGGAAAGAGAGAAATTAGAAAAATCCTTAAAGGATGCTGGAATAAAATTTTTCTGGGTAGAAAAGGAAGAACTTTTTCAAAAGATAAAAGATGTCGTGGATGAGAAAAGGGTTTTTGTTTCTCCCACTCTAAAAATAGATTTAGGGACATACAGCCCTGTTCAGGAAGCAGAAGTGGGAATATTTGAAGCAATGGCTCTCTGTGAAAGCACTGGCACAATGCTTGTGGAGGGTGAGGAACTGGCAAGTTTGGTCCCCCCTATATCTCTGGCAATTTTAATGGAAAAAAATATAAGAAAGGATTTAAGTGATATAATTGATATTATAAAAGAAAACCCCGAAAAACCCTTTGCCTTTATTACTGGTCCTTCCAGAACTGCAGATATTGAAAAGCAAGTGGTAATACCTGCCCATGGACCCAAGGAGCTGATTTTATTGATCGTAAAGATTTGATTTTTAACTTAAAATTTATTATATTATATTTGTGGATAAAGCTCTGTTTTTGTTATATTTTATTATATCTACCTTTTTATTTTCTCAAATTGTCTTAAAAGATGCTTATATTTACAAGGATGGAAGATTTGAAAAACTGGATATTTTAGTCAAAGATGGGAAAATTTTAAAAGTTGGGAAAGATTTAAAAGGTGAAAAGGAAGAGATCCTGAAAGACCTCTTTATCTATCCAGGTTTTGTAGATTGCCATCTTCATGTATATGGAATTGGAAGGGAGCTGGAAGAGGTAAACTTAAAGGGGGTAAAGTCAGAAGAAGAGATTATTGAAAGGATTAAGGAAAAGCACCCATCCTTGGAAAAGGGAAAATGGGTAATTGGAAGGGGATGGGATCAAAATTTTTTTGAGGATAAAAAATTGCCCGACAGCAAATTACTTTCAGATGTTTTTAAAGAAAATCCTGTAATTTTGTATAGGATAGATGGACATATGCTCCTGGCAAATAGAAAAGCCCTAGAAGTGGCAGACCAGGAAAGTTTTAAGGATATTGAAAAAGGAGAGGCGGATTTTGAAAAGGGGCTTTTTTCAGACAGAGCAATGGAAATATTTTCAAAGGCAATACCAGAACCTTCATTAAAGGAAATTGAAGAAACTTTAAAAAAGGGATTAAACCATTTAAAGGATTTGGGTTTTATTGCTGTGGGGGATGCTGGTATTGATTCAAAGATTCTTAAAGCATACCTTTCCCTTTCCAGAAAAGGGGAAATACCGATAATAGTTTATGGTATGCTGGAAGCAGAGGATCCTGATTTTGAAAAGATTATAAAAAATGGAAGGGTAGAAAAGGAATATTTTAAAATGAACACAGTGAAGGTCTTTATGGATGGAGCCCTGGGTTCCTGGGGTGCTTATTTAAGCGTTCCCTATAAAGATAGACCAGATAGGAAGGGAAATCTTATAACAGATTTTAATGAACTTTTGAGGATTTTAACCCTTTGTAAAAGGTATGATTTTAAAGTAGCCATCCATTCCATTGGAGATGAAGCAACCACCATTGCTTTAAATGCTATTGAAAGGGCTAAAATGAAAAAGGAAAGTGTCCGCTTGGAACATCTTCAAATAGTAAAACCTAAAGATTTAAAGAGGATGAAAAAGCTTGGAGTGGTGGCATCGGTTCAGCCCTATCATTTTATTTCAGATTCAAAATTTTTATATGAGAGGATTGATAAGAATTTTCCCTTTCTTTTTTATCCCTGGAAATCTTTTTTAAAGGAAAACATTCTTCTTCTTTTTGGAAGTGATGCTCCTGTGGAATCTCCCAATTTCCTTGAAGGATTTATGGCTTCCCTTTCCAGAGAAGGGGAAGCGGTCAGTCCAGAAGAAGCAATAAAATCTTATTCTTATAATAATTTTGTCTTTTTTGGAGAAAAGGATGCTGGAAAAATTGAAAAGGGATGGTATGCAAATTTTACAATCTTAAATAAAGATATAACAAAGGAAAAGGAAGGGATAAAGGTATGGGCAAGTATGGTAAAAGGAAAATGGGTCTTAAAAAAATGGTAGTCCTTTTTAGTTTTATTTTTTTGATATTTTCCTGTCAAAATAAAGGGCAGGAGGATTTAAGAAAAATGGAGAAAAAATTTATGACTTTAAGAGAAAGGATGGTTCAGGAGCAAATAGAAAGAAGAGGAATAAAGGATAAAAAGGTCTTGGAGGCAATGAGGAAGGTTCCAAGGCATCTCTTTGTGCCAGAGGAATACATAAATGAAGCCTATGAGGACTATCCCCTTCCAATAGGTGAAGGGCAGACCATTTCCCAGCCCTACATTGTTGCAAAGATGACAGAACTTCTGGAAATAAAAGAAGGGGAGAAGGTCTTAGAAATAGGAACGGGTTCCGGATATCAGGCAGCCATACTTGCTGAAATGGGAGCAAAAGTTTACACTATTGAAATCCTTCCAAAACTTGCAGAGAAGGCAAAAAAAACTCTCTCAAATTTAGGATATGAAAATGTCACTGTTCTGGTGGGGGATGGATTTAAGGGATATCTGCCTGAAGCCCCCTATGATAAAATAATTGTAACAGCTGCTCCAGAAAAAATCCCAGAACCATTGATTGAGCAATTAAAAATTGGTGGGAAATTGGTTATTCCTGTGGGCAAATACAATCAAGAATTAAAGTTAGTAAATAAGAAAGAAGAAGGAATTTTTGTAGAAAGTGTTCTTCCTGTAAGGTTTGTGCCAATGGTTGGAGAAGTTGAAAAGTAAATTATTTTTAATAATATTTTTAATTTCTTGCACCACAACCTTTGAAAAAAAGATACTGGTAGAGGATAAGGTTGAAAAAAGAAAGACCATAGGGATAAGTTTTTTAAATTATGAAGAAGCCATCAGCGAAGGTTATTACAATGAAACCCTGGAATTCTTGAAAAGAAATAAAGAAAAAATTAAGGGAAATGCTTCCCTTTCCTATGCCTGGGGAAAAATCCATCTTCAAAAAAGGGAACTGGAGGTTGCTA
>JBBFMJ010000128.1:0-5799 GCA_037478515.1 Thermoanaerobaculia bacterium | reverse complement strand
TTTGATTTCCCGCTATTTTTATACCATTTTTCACTAAAGTTCGTTCTAATTGTTTCATTAATTGTGTCACATGATTGACTTTCCCATAAAGGATTTGGCACTGGCCCTGAACCCTTTTCTGGAAATACAAACTCCACATACGCAGGGTCATATGCTTGACGAATGAAGCATAAATCAGATTCGTAAAAAGGATAATAGTTTGGATCAGAAGCATCTTCTAAAATGCCCACAAAACTATCAGGATTATTTAAATTATCGCTTATTGTTTTGATATATCTTCCAGTTAAGTTTCCATTCAATATAAGTTTATTATTTATTGAATCAATTGATGAAATTATTTTTATTTCGCCAAATGGTGCTTCTTGATCATCAATATCAAATATTTGAATTTTATCTCCAACTCCAAAAGGAGATGTATCCCAAACTACAACAAAATTTTGGTCTTCTATTACCGCTTCTTTTAATGCAGATCCTTTTACAAACATTTTATCCCTTTCAACATAAACCCTCTTCCATAATGTTATTATATCACTCCTTGCAACCTCTGGACCATTGGGATTAAAATGTGCTGTTATGTAAAAATTGTCCCCAGAACAGGACTCATCTGCATATATTGAATAAAATGCTATCTCTGCCTCTCCATGCCCATTTGAATCTGTTGTAACTGGATTTGGATCAATTGTTGCGTTATCTTTACGCATACACCTATTATCATTTTCTGAACCAGCTGCATATGGAGATTTATCTGATGGATCATTTATTTTTAAATAAACACTTGTTTGCCTTGGAGGTCTTACATTTAGCATTACCCTCATCTTTGAATCTTGGCTTTGAAAATTTGGCTCTGGGTAACCCCCTCCATGCTTTGCTGATATTAAAACATTTATATTACTTGCCGGTTGTAATTTTATCGAACCATCGGGATAATCCAAAATCCTTTGATGCTCTGCAATAAAATGATGCCTTATTCCACTCCTTGTGCCTTCTATTACCGAGACAGGTTGATTTAATCCTTCATATATCTTTGTCTTCTTATATGGACTTTCACTTGAGATCTCCCAGATGTTCCCGGCACCTTCTTCTGCAAGTAAAATATTTCCTTCTGATGTTATATCTATCCCAGCTGCTCCATTAAAACCAGAAGCTACAAGTTCCACTGCCTCCGTTGCCTCCTGCACCTTATAAAGTGAACCTGTTGTTGTAAAATAAATGTTCCCATTGTAATACCTTATTCCTCCTGGATCATTAAATGTTAAACTCCCTCCAAAATTCCCAAAATCAAAGTCAACTACACAGGAAGGATATGTAAGCCCCTTTTGTAATTTCTTTACATTATGTGTTGTATTATCCAATACATATCCATACCCTAAATCCCAATTTGAATCCTTTGTAAGTGCCATAACTTGACAATTATGTGTTGTATCTCCACATTTGCTCCAATTTGTTGTTGTGTTATTTACTGCATCAAACCTTGTAAATGTCCCTTGATTGCTTGTTGAATAAGATGAAGCATAAAATAAATAATTTCCTACAAAGTCCCCTACAACTGGCTCAAGCCGGCTTGCCCGCTCTATTACATTTGCATTTTCTTCTATCTCATCTAACTTGTCTTTATCCCCCCTATCACCTGCCCATATTGAATTTGTCAAATCTTCATATACAATTGAGGACAAGTCCCTAAAATTTGTCTGGTCATTATAGACATTGTATGCAATTATGTATAAGTATTTGCTCTCAGTTGAAATTATTGCATTTGAAATTATCCAGATATAGCTAGATTTTGCACCTTGAGGTATTTTTACCATTAATGTGTAAGTTCCATCTCCATTGTCTATTATCCCTTCTCCTTTTTGTAATATCCCATTAAAATCAACTAAATTCCAAGTTGCATCTGTTGTGTTTATATTCCTTACTTTTAAGCAAATCGTATCCCCTATTTTTCCAGAATTTATAACTTCTGTTGTGCAGGAGGCGGTATTTGTATCAAATCTATAAATCTCTAAAAGATGAGGTTGGGGTGGAGGAAGGTAGCCACCACATTGAATTGCCTTACTTGTCTCACCAGAGCCAGAAACATCGTAAAAGTAATTTACATTTGTCTTTAATGCTTGAAGGTGTGCCTCTGTTGTTCCAGGATTTGATGAATTTAAGCTTACATTTCCTGACTGAAATGACGGTGTTACAGAATAAGTTATTACATAATTTGGCGTCCCCCCTTCCCATTGAAGCAGAACATCATTCCCTGATTTAGTACAATACAAAGCTGTTTGAGAGTATAAAGTAATAGAAAATAAAATCAGAATTAAAAGCAAAGCGAATGTTTTTGCATTACAGAATAGAAAAAATGAAAGATATATCATTTATTTTGTGGTTTGGGGGGAACTGCAGGACCTCTGGGAACTGTTGTGGGTTGAGGTGCCACAGTCCTGACCCCTCTATTTAAAAGATCCAGCAGCTCATCAGGGTTTGAGGAGCGGGATAGAGCCACTTCCTTGGTTATAAGATTTCTGAATACCAGGTCTGCAAGGGATTGATTATAGGTCTGCATCCCTGTGGTTGCCTGAGCTGTCTGCATCATTGAATAAATCTGATGGATTTTATCTTCCCTTATAAGGTTTCTTATACCTGCATTGGGTATAAGTATTTCCACTGCCAGAACCCTTCCCCTTCCATCTTTTCTTGGAAGAAGGGACTGGCAAAGGACCCCTTCAAGGACAAAGGAAAGCTGGGTCCTTACCTGGGATTGCTGGTTTTGAGGAAATACATCTATAATTCTGTTTATGGTTTCCACGCAGGAATTTGTATGGAGGGTTGCAAAGGTAAGGTGACCTGTTTCAGCAATTCTTAGGGCTGCTTCTATGGTTTCCAGGTCTCTCATCTCTCCAATGAGTACCACATCAGGGTCTTCCCTTAAAACTGATCTTAAAGCATTGTGGAAGGATAGGGTATCTGAATGGAGTTCCCTCTGATTTACTATGCATTTTTGATGTTTATGTAGGTATTCCACAGGGTCTTCAATGGTTACAATGTGCTCCTGCCTTTCTCGGTTTATTTTGTCAATCATTGCAGCAAGGGTGGTGGACTTACCAGAACCAGTGGGACCTGTAACCAGCACAAGCCCTCTGGGCTTTTCACATATTCTTTCCACCACAGGAGGCAAACCCAGTTGACTGAAAGTCCTTATTTCATAGGGGATCAATCTGAAGGCACCTGCCACTGCTCCTCTTTGCATAAAAACATTTGCTCTAAAACGGGCAATTCCTTTAATTCCAAAAGAAAAATCCAGCTCAAGATTTTCTTCAAATCTATGCTTTTGAGCATCGGTTAAGATGGCATAAATTATCTGTTTTGTTTCAGCAGGTGTAAGAGGAGGGTAGGAGAGGGGTTGAAGCTTCCCATGGATTCTTACTGTGGGAGGGGCTTGAGTGGTTATGTGTAAATCTGTCCCCCCCTTCTGGACCATCTCCTGAAGTAAATTTTGAATGCTCAGTGCCATAAACCCTCCTTATAAAACTGTTTCTCTTATAACCTCTTCTATAGTGGTAATTCCGTTCATTATTTTAATAAGGCCACTTCTTCTAAGTGTAATCATGCCATCTTCTATTGCCTTTGCTTTAAGTTCCAGAGCAGATGCCCCTGAAAGTATCATCTCTCTTATCTCATCAGTAATTTCCATTACTTCAAAGAGAGCAATCCTTCCTTTGTGCCCTGTTTTATTACAGATTTCACAGCCCTTTCCTTTATAAATTTTAACCTGTTTTGCTTCTTCTGGAGTAAAACCAATGTTTATTAAAACCTGCTGGGGGACATCCACTTCTTCCTTACAATTTTGACATATCCTCCTTACCAATCTTTGAGCTGCAATAAGGTTAACAGAAGTTGCCACAAGGAAGGGTTCTATACCCATATTTATTAAACGGGTAACAGAAGAAGGGGCATCATTGGTATGGAGAGTGGATAAAACCAAATGCCCGGTGAGAGCTGCCTTTACTGCAATTTCTGCTGTTTCAAAGTCCCTAATCTCTCCCACCAGGATTATATTTGGATCCTGTCTTAAAAAGGACCTTAAAGCTGCTGCGAAGTTTAAGCCAATGGCATCGTGCATCTGAACCTGATTTATACCTGGAATATTAAACTCCACAGGGTCTTCTGCTGTCATTATATTTACTTCTGGGGTATTTATTCTTTGAAGGGCACTGTAAAGGGTATTGGTTTTTCCAGAACCCGTTGGACCTGTGACCAGCACCATTCCCCAGGGTTTAAATATAGCATCTTCAAATTTCTTTAAAGACTCTTTTTCAAAGCCCAGCTTTGTCATATCCAGCATCAAATTATCTTTATCCAGAAGACGAAGGACTATCTTTTCACCAAAAAGGGTTGGAAGTACAGATACCCTGAAATCAAGTTCCTTGGTTTTGTCCTGAAGTTTCATCTTTAATTTAATTCTTCCATCCTGGGGGAGTCGCTTTTCTGCAATGTCTAATTTTGAAAGAATCTTAATACGGGATGTTATAGCATCCCTTAATTTAAGGGGAGGGTTCATCATTTCATAGAGGACACCATCTATCCTGAACCTCACCCTGAATTCCTTTTCATAGGGTTCAATGTGTATATCCGATGCCTTTCTTTTTATGGCATCTGTTAAGATTAAATTTACCAGCCTTACAACTGGGGCTTCCTCTGATTCTGCCTCCAGGGCAGCCACATCTATTCCTTCCTCTTCTTCCAGAACTTCCACCGCTGCCTCTTCTACGGAAGCCAGGTCATCCATAACTTTTTTAAGCTCTACCTGATGGTCTGTTCCATAATATTTTTCAATTGCCCTGAAAATTGCCATATCCGAGGCAACCACGGGTTCTATGTTATAACCTGTTAAAAACTTTAAATCATCCAGGGCAAAGACATTGGTGGGGTCTGAGATTGCCACGGTAAGGGTTGCTCCAAATTTTGATACAGGCACGATTTGGTACTTTCTTGCTACCTCTGCAGGGATTATCTTTACAATGTTTTCGTCCAGTTCCATATGGTCTAAATCCACGGCAGGCACACTGAATTGCTGGCTTAATACCTCAGTTATGTCCTGCTCTGTGACAAAACCCAGCTTCACAAGATGTTCCCCTACTTTTCCGCCCAATTCCTTTTGCTTCTTTAAAGCTTCCTCAAGCTGTGCTTGAGTAATAAGTTTAGCTTTAATTAATAAATCTCCTATCTTTACTGGCATACATAATAAATATAAAACTATTTTAAGATTTTGTCAATAACATTGTAAAACTGCCTTTAAAATTCCTAAAGGAAAAGAAAATTCAATAAACAGTGGAATTCGGTCCTCATTTTTACTAACATAAACTGAAATATAGGAGCTTTTTTTATCCTTTCTTAAAAGGGTCAATTTATCCACTTTTAAAACTTCCTTTTCCTGTTTATAGAGATGGTCTTTTTCTTCCTTTATAAAGGTTTCATAAAATTTTCCCCTGTCATAGACCTTTATGGGATTTTGAAAATTATCATTTATTCTTATAAAATAGAAAATACTCAAAGAATCTATGAAAGGAGTATCCAGATATCTTAAATATTTGTAAAAATACATTTTTTCTTCAGGAAAAAAAATTGAAATTTCTTCTTTCTCTCTCTTTTTTTCTCTGATTTTCTTTTTAAAAAAAAGGGTTTGAAAGTCCTTTTTTCTTACAATGGAATGTACCTCATCATCCATATAATAAAATCTTTTAACTATTCCAGTGGTCTTGCTCTCCATTTTTATTTCAAATATTTCTACAAATTCTTGATATTTTAAAATTAGAG
>JBBFMJ010000127.1:0-5816 GCA_037478515.1 Thermoanaerobaculia bacterium | reverse complement strand
TTTAAAACAAAAAAATCTATATCTTTAAAATTTTCCCATTCCATTGTAAACAAAGGTCCTCCAGCAACTATCTTAATTCCTTTTTCTTTAAATTTTTTTATAATCTCCTTTGCAGAGTTCCTTTGAATAGACATTGCACTTATAAAAACCAAATCAACCCCTATTATGTCTTTATCTTTTAATTTTTGAACATTCAAATCAATTACCTTTTTTTCCCATTCGCCAGGAAGCATTGAAGCTACCGTGAGAAGCCCTAAAGGGGGTTCTGTTGCCTTTTTTGATATAAATTTTAAAGCATATCTGAAGCTCCAGAAAGTATCTGGATACCTGGGATATATTAATAGAATTTTCATTTTTTTCTCCTATTCTTATTTTATCTGATTTGCATTATACCATATAAATATAACAAAAGTACAGAAGATTATATTTCCCTTCAAAACTTTTGCAAATAATCAAACTTTATGTTAATATTTTAACAATGAGCTTGGATCTAATACAGAAATGCCATCAGAGGTATCTTTTAATGTCCGATCAGTTTAAAAGTATCTGGACATTAAACCAGGTACTGGGCGGCATCTATAAGCATTTTTTAAATCAGGAAGTTCCCTATAAGCTGGATTTTAGAGCCCTTTACAACCAGATAAGGGGCCTTCCCCAGATGTTTTCTGGTTTTCCAGGAATGCAGATTGAAGGATACATTTCAAAATTGGAAGAGGAAATTCAAAATTTCTTTAATATTGTGGAGGAAGCCGACTCCAAAATATCCCCTTCCAGTTTCAGAAGGTTCTTTGAGACCTATAAAAATGAAGAGGAAGAAGACAAAATACTCCTCCAATTAATTAAATTTTATATCCACCTTCAAAGAATAAATGATGACATAAGAGACAAACTGGATTTTTTAATTACAAGGGTTGCTTCTATTTACAGCCCCTCCGAAGGCAGGTTTATTTTAAAGGATAGAGAATACTTAAAAGAACTTTTTTACAAACTTATGGCAATTGGGAAACTTCCCCCGGTGGATCAGAGGCAAAAGGAAGATTACCTTATCCTTCTCCAGGAATTGAGGCGTGAAGTCATAGATTGTAAAACCTTGGAAGATTTTGTCCTCTCTGGAGTGCTTAAAGCCATAAGGTCTTTGAAAAATAAAATGGATATTGCCTTCCTCCACCCCGATATTTTAGTAAAGGTGGCAGAACTTAACATCACCACAAAAAACAGATACATAGAAATATACAAAAAGGAAGAAGAAAGTTTGCTGGAAGAAACCACCAGGATAAAAAGTTTAAAACATCAGCTTGAAGAGGGGGATTCAAAACTTCAAAAGGACTTGAAAAGGATAGAAGAGATAGAACAACTCTTGCAAGAAGCAAAAGAAAAAGGAGATGTTAAACTGGAAATAATAGCCCAGTATAAAAATACCATAAAAGGTGTCCTTTCAAAGCTGGATGCTGATTTTACTTTCGAGCAGGTTCAGGCACCGGAAGAGGAACAAAAAATCCTGGAGACAAAAGAGGAAAACGAAGAGGATATCTTAAATAAAATACTTCAGCAAACCACTTTCCCTCTGGAAAACTATGAAAAGGAAGCCCTAAAATCCTTTGAAGTTCTTAAAAACCTTTCCTATTTAAAAGATCAGGAAAAATTAATACTAAAAGGACTTTGCATAAGGTTTGAAATAGAAAAAATTTTGGACAAGTTGATTTCTGCCTATAAAGGAGAAACAGTCCTGCCTGAAGAGATAAAAGAAAAAGTAAAAAATTTAATAAGCAAAGGGGAAACTCTGGAAAAGGACTTCCAGTACGCCATCGAGGACTGCCTTTTTCAGGGGAAAGAGAGGGATGCAAATCTTTATCTCAAGGGCAAGTATCGGCTTCTGCGTTCCCTTTCAGGGGTATGGCTTCTTCTGGATAAGATAACAGAAAATGCATAAAATACCTGGAAACTCAATGCCCTTGACAGGGAGATAAAAATTTAGTATAATTATTCTTTAATTTAATACTTTAAAGGAAAGTATTTATGAGGACTTTTGTTTTAAGAAAGGAAGATATTTCCAGTAAGTGGTATCTTGTAGATGCCAAGGATAAGGTTTTGGGGAGGCTTGCTTCCCGGCTTGCCATCATTTTGATGGGAAAGGATAAGCCCACCTATAGCCCCCACCTGCCTATGGGCGATTTTGTAGTGGTAATCAATGCTGATAAGATAAAACTTACAGGTAAAAAATGGGACACAAAGCTTTATCAATGGCATACTGGTTATCCAGAGGGCTTCAGAGAAATAAAGGCAAAGGATCTCTTTAAAAAGAGCCCTGAAAAACTTCTTTGGCTTGCTGTTTACGGGATGCTTCCAAAAAATAAGTTAAGGAGCAAAGCCATAAAAAAGCTTAAAATTTATTGTGGAGAAAACCATCCCCATATAGCCCAGAGACCAGAAAAGATTGAAATTTAGGAGAAATTATGGCAAAGATTCAATATTATGGAACAGGAAGAAGAAAAACAAGCTCTGCCAGGGTTTTTTTAATACCTGGACAGCAGGGGATTACAATAAACAATAAGCCCCTGGAAAAGTATTTTTCCCTGCCAAGACATCAGACCTATGTAAAACAACCCTTACTTACCACCGAAACCCTGGATAAAGTTTCTATCTATGCCACAGTAAAAGGTGGTGGGGTAAATGGGCAGGCAGAGGCAGTTCGCCTGGGAATAGCCAGAGCCCTGGTTGAATTTAACCCTGAACTTAAAAGCAAACTCAAGGAAAGCAATCTGCTTACCAGGGATCCCAGGGAAGTGGAAAGAAAAAAATACGGGCGAAGGAAAGCCAGAGCCCGCTTTCAATTTTCTAAGAGATAAGGAGGTTACAGGTGCCCACAGAAGTATCAATGAAAACATTACTGGAAGCTGGAGTCCATTTTGGACACCAGACAAGAAGATGGAATCCAAAGATGAGTCCTTTTATCTTTGGAAAGAGAAATGGGATATATATAATAGACCTGCAAAAGACCTTAGACCTTTTTAAAATAGCAGCCAAATATGTAAGGGACATCTCTTCCGAAGGATGGAAAATCCTCTTTGTTGGAACAAAAAGACAGGCAGCAGATATAATTGAAGAAGAGGCAAAAAGGTGTGGGATGTATTATGTAAACAACCGATGGCTTGGAGGACTTCTTACCAACTTCAATGTAATTAAAAAATCCATTGAAAGGTTGAGAGAAATTGAAAAAATCTTTGAAGATGAAGAGACCTTAAAACACTATACCAAAAAGGAAAGGATCAAACTTCAAAGGGAAAAACAGAAACTGGAAAAAAATCTTAAAGGCATTAAGGATATGGATGAACTGCCCGATGCCCTCTTTGTGGTAGATCCTGAAAAGGAAGCCAATGCAGTTAAAGAGGCAAGAAAACTGGGAATTCCTGTAATAGCAGTGGTGGATACAAATTGTGACCCTGATATGGTGGATGTAATAATTCCTGGAAATGATGATGCCATAAGGGCAATAAAACTCTTTGTAAGTGCCATTGCCGATGCAGTTCTGGAAGGTCAGGCACTGGCTGAGACCAAGGCACAGGATACAGAAGAGGAAGGGGAAGAAATAAAGGTAAAACAGGAGGAAGAAAAAGAAGAAGAAAATCCAAAAGAAGAAGAGGAAGAAGAGGAAGAAAAAGAGAAAGAGGAGGACTTTTCCTGATATTTTATTTAAATTTCAGGATTTATTATGGTACCGAAACTCGTTTCCCTGGCAAATTTTCCAAAAAAGGGTATACACCTTGAAGGCAGTGTTCCCCTGGAAGCTGAGGTCTTTGAAAAAGGATATGTCTATTCCATAAACAAAGTTTTAATTGATCTTTATATAAGCAAAATTGAAAGTATCTTTTTTGTTAAAGGTTTAATAGAAGAAGAGCTTCAACTGGTTTGTTCCAGGTGTCTGGAACCCTTTACCTATAAAGAAAAGATTGAAATATACCATCGCCTTCAGGAAGAAGAAGATCTTCAGGAAGATGCCTTTCAGATAATAAATGAAATTTTCAAGCCCTATGATATGGTAAGAGAACTCATTGATATAAACCTTCCTATGAAACCTTTGTGCACTGAAAATTGTAAGGGTTTATGTTCCCAATGTGGAGCAAATTTAAATAACGAAGGGTGTGATTGCCCTAAATAACTTTTAAAGGAGAAAAAAAATGCCAAATCCAAAGCATAAGCATTCAAAGACAAGGGGAAGAAAAAGAAGAACTCACTGGAAAGTTTCAGAACCAGCCCTTTCCATTTGCAACCACTGCAAGATGCCAAAACTCCCTCACAGGGTCTGTCCCCATTGCGGATACTATAAAGGAAAACAGATAATAGAAGGTAAAGAGTCCATTTGAGAATAGCCGTGGATGCAATGGGGGGAGACTATGCCCCCCAGGAAATAGTTTTAGGCTCCATAATGGCAAATAAAAAATATGGAATACCTGTAACTCTTGTGGGAAGAGCAGAAAATATTTATCCTTATCTTTCCAGCGAAAATAATTTGAAGGGCTTTCAAATAATGGATGCCCCTGAAGTGGTGGGGATGGCAGAGTCCCCCACGGAAGCATTCAAAAACAAAAAAAAGTCCTCTTTAAAGATAGCCCTGGAACTGGTAAAGGAAAGGGAAGCCCTCTCTATGGTTTCTGCTGGAAATTCAGGGGCTGTCCTTACCTTTGCTGCTATGACTTTAGGACTTATAAAAGGCATAGACAGACCTGCCCTGGCTGCACCCCTTCCAAATCTTCAAAATTTTACCATTGTTATTGATGTGGGAGCCAATGTGGATTGCAAGCCAAAAAACCTTTTTCAGTTTGCCATAATGGGGCATTACTATGCCCAGCTTCTTCTTAAAATAAAAAATCCAAAAATAGGAATCGTCTCCATTGGAGAAGAGGAAGGAAAGGGAAATCTCCTGGTCAAGGAAACCCATAATCTTTTAAAAAAATCCAACTTAAATTTTATTGGAAATGTGGAAGGAAGGGATATTTTTTTAGGAAAATGCGATGTGGCAATCTGTGATGGTTTTGTGGGGAATGTAATACTGAAAACAGCAGAAGGGGTCGGGGAACTTATTGCCATAAGTTTAAAAAAAGAAATCACTTCCAGCTTGAAAGCATCCTTTGGATTTTTACTTTCCAAAGGTGCCTTTAAGAATTTTTACAAAAAAATTGACTATTCTGAATATGGAGGTGCACCCCTTTTAGGTGTCAAGGGGGGTTGTTTTATTTGCCACGGAAGGAGTAAAGCAAAAGCAATCTGTAATGCCATAAAGGTTGCCTATCACTTTGCAGAAGAAAAAATAGTGGAAAAAATTCAGGAACATATGAAGGAATTTTCAATTCTTGAAAGATTTCATTTAGATTGGAGGAATTGAGATGTACAGAGCAAGAGTAATTTCAACAGGAAGGTCCTTGCCAGAAAAAGTTTTAAGCAATTATGACCTTGAAAAGATGGTGGAGACCTCCGATGAATGGATAACCACCAGAACTGGTATAAAAGAAAGGAGAATTGCCAGGGAAGATGAGGTACTCTCAAAATTTGCCTATGAGGCAGGAAAAATAGCCCTTCAAAGGGCATCCTTTAAACCAGAAAATTTAGACCTCATAATCCTTGCAACAGTTACTATGGACCAGCCAATTCCTGCAACCTCCTGTTTTGTTCAAAGTATGTTAGGGGCAAAAAACGCTGCTGCCTTTGACCTTCAGGCAGGATGCACTGGATTTATCTATGGTTTGTCCATTGCAGATCAGTTTATAAGATCTGGAAAATATGATAGCGTACTGGTAATTGGCGGGGAGGTTCTTTCAAAG
>JBBFMJ010000126.1:0-5863 GCA_037478515.1 Thermoanaerobaculia bacterium | reverse complement strand
TAAGGCAAAAGGGATATTCTCAAATAATTTAAAAGATGATGATATTAAAAAAATCAAAATATTGATAAATTATCCAACCAAATTACTTTTAAGGTTTTTGGCACAAGCCCTTTATTCAGCCCGTTAAAAATAATATCGTGAAACTTGAATGAGGCGTACGGATATACGCCCTAAAAAACAAGGAGGTTTTATGAGATATCTTTTAATTTTTATTATCTTATCTTCCCTTCTATTGGCACAGGAGGTGGAGTTTTTAAAACCAAAAATTGAAAAGGATATATTTGAAATTCCAGTAAAAATAAAGGCGCAGGAGCCCTTTTTAGCCCTTCAATTTACCTTAAATTATGAAAGCACTTTAAAATATGAAGGTTTCAGATGGGGAGAGCTTGCGCAGGGTGCTTTAAATGCTTTAAATGATAAAGTGGAAGGTCAGATAAAGGGTGCCATGGCTTCTGGAAATCCCCTTCCAAAGGAAGGTATTGTTTTTTATATAAAATTCAGTGGAAAAGGGGAAATTAAATTTACAGAATTTCTGATTCAGGATAAAAGGGCAAAGGTCCTGCAAGAAAAATTTGAAATAAAAAAGAAATGATGGAAATTAAACCTGAAACCTTAATTGAAGACCTGGTAAAAGAACACCCTGAAACCATAAAGGTATTTACAAGGCATAAAATGCCTTGCATTATTTGTGGAGAGCCCCTGTGGGGTTCCATTGAAGAAAATGCTTTAAGATATAATGTAAATTTAGAAGAACTTTTAAAGGACTTGAAGGAAGAAATAAATAAAAGATGAAAACATAAAATGGAAAAATATTAGTAAGGGCTGGTTTTACGCCAGCCCCCTTTGATTTTTGATTTAAATTTAAACTTTTGAACCTCCAAAGTAAATACATTTTGAGCCAAATTTTTCCTTTAAAAAATCAACTGTTTTTAAAATTTGATTTTCCCTTTTTTCCTTAAAAATATCTAAAATTTCCTGTCCAGAACACTTCTCAAAACCTGAAAGGGTAAAACCAATTAGCCGAACCCTTACTCTCCTTTTATAAAGGGATAAAAAAATCTCCTTTGCTTTCCTTTGAATAATCTTATATCCGTCAACTGGTTCTTTAAATGTATATGAGCTCGTCTTTGTTTCAAAATCCCCATACCTTAATTTTATTTCCATTTTCCTTGCAGAAAGGGAAAGGGCTCTCATCCTAAAAACAACTTCCTCTACAATCCAAAATAACTCATTTAATATTTCATTTAAATTTATCTTTTCCTCAAAAAAAGTCCTCTCTTTTCCTATTGATTTTGGAACATAATTTAAAAAAAATGGTTCCTCAAAGGTCCCCAATGCTTTCCTTTGAATTTCTTCCCCTTCCTTCCCTAAAATTGTCATTAAAATTTCTTTTGGACAAATTTGCAAATCCCCAATCCTTTCAAAACCCATATTTTGAAGTTTTTCACCTGTCTTTTTTCCAAGCCCTGGAATAAATTTTAAAGGAAGGTCTGCAAGAAAATTCCTCTCTTTTCCCTCTGGAACATATATTTGACCATCGGGTTTTGCCACCTTTGATAAAATTTTTGAGGTGCATTTATTAGAAGAAAGCCCTGCTGAAGATGGAATTTTAAAATTTTCCTTTATCTTTTTCCTAATCTCAAAGATTACATTAAAAAAATCATACCTGTAAAGCCGTTCACATCCCTCCAAAGAAAAATAAAATTCATCAATGGATGCCTGTTCCACAACTGGTGCATAAGAAAAAATCAATTCCTTTATCCCCCTTGAGACCTCTTCATAAAACTTAAAATCTGGCTCAACTATTAAAAAATAAGGGTACAAATCCCTTGCTCTAAAGAGAGGCATACCAGACCTTATTCCATATTTCCTTGCCTCATAAGAGGAAGAAAGCACCACTCCCCTTACCCCATCCCCTCCAGAGACAACAACTGGTTTTCCAGAAAGAGATGGATTTTTTGCAATCTCACAGGAGACATAAAAAGAGTCCAGGTCAAGGCATCCAATCATAATTTTATTATAAGCGAAAATTATACGAAAGTCAAGGGGTTTGATTTTTAAACTTTTTTGTGCAAAAATATTAAAGTATGGATCTGAAAGAAGAAAATAAGAGGATAAGGATGATGAGGATTGTGGTGGATTTAAATTTACAGGAAATTGCCACAGACCCAAAGATTACCCTGGAAAGTGCATTAAATCAAGTAGAAGCGGTAAAAAATTTTGTTTTATCTTTGTTTCCAGAAAAAGAAGATGTATTTGAACTTGTTTTAAGACCTCGCTTTATGCGCATAATTAATGAAAGATTTCTAATAAATAAGGAGTTTAAAGATGAAATGTAAGGACTTTACCACTGTTTCTTTTCTTGAAGTACCCCCCATAGTGGAACCAAAAGACATAGAAAATTTTTCCTTTGAAAGGGATCTGGGCTTCCCTGGAAAGTTTCCCTTTACCAGAGGACCCTATGAGACAATGTACAGAGGACGGCTCTGGACAATGAGGCAGTTTTCTGGTTTTGGAACCCCAAAGGATACAAATAAAAGATTTAAATACCTCTTAAAACATGGACAAACGGGCTTGTCTGTTGCCTTTGATTTGCCAACCCTCTATGGTTATGATTCCGATGCTGACTTTTCAAAAGGAGAAGTGGGAAAATGTGGAGTTGCTATAGATACCTTAAAGGATATGGAAATCTTATTTGATGGAATTGATATGGAAAAGATTACCACTTCTATGACAATAAATTGCACTTCCCCAATGATCTTTGCAATGTACCTTGCAGTTGCAGAAAAGAGGGGCTTTGACCTAAAAAAAATTTCAGGGACTATACAAAACGATATTTTAAAGGAATATATTGCCCAGAAAGAATTTATCTATCCCCCAAAACCATCTATGAAGCTTATAATTGATGAAATTGAATTTTGCACAAAATATGTTCCAAAATGGAATACTATCTCTATCTCTGGTTATCACATAAGGGAAGCTGGCTCAACTGCAATTCAGGAGCTCGCCTTTACCTTAAGGGATGGGATTGAATATGTGGAGTGGGGGATAAAAAGGGGTCTGGATGTGGATGACTTTGCCCCACGCCTTTCTTTCTTTTTTAATGCTCACAATGATTTCTTTGAAGAGATAGCAAAATACAGAGCAGCAAGACGGCTCTGGGCAAAGGAAATGAAGGAAAGGTACAAGCCAAAAAAGGAAGAGTCAATGCGTTTAAGGTTTCATACACAGACAGCAGGTTGTACTCTAACAGCACAACAGCCCTACAATAATATTATAAGGGTTGCAATTCAAGCACTTGCAGCAGTTTTAGGTGGGACCCAATCCCTTCATACAAATTCCTTAGATGAGACATATGCCCTTCCAACAGAAGAAGCAGTCAAAATTGCACTAAGGACACAGCAGATAATTGCTTATGAATCAGGGGCTCCAAATGTGATTGACCCCTTAGGTGGGAGCTACTATATAGAATGGCTTACAAACAAAATGGAAGAAGGTGCAAAGGAATATTTTAATAAAATTGATGAAATGGGTGGGATGGTTTCTGCCATTGAAAAAGGATTCCCACAAAAGGAAATAATGGATGCAGCATACAGGTATCAAAAGGCACTGGATGAAAAGAGAAAATTTATTGTAGGTGTAAATATTTTTGAAGAGGAAGAAAAGGAAAAAATACCAATCCTTATAATTGATGAAAAGGTTGAAAAAGCCCAGATAAGGGCTTTGAGAAAAGTAAAAAAAGAAAGAAGTTCAGAAAAGGTAAAAAGGGCATTGAATAGATTAAAAAAGGCAGCAGAAAAAGATGAAAATACAATGCCCTATCTTCTTGATTGTGTAAAAGCATATGCAACTT
Source organism: Thermoanaerobaculia bacterium (assembly GCA_037478515.1). Taxonomy (GTDB): domain Bacteria; phylum Acidobacteriota; class Thermoanaerobaculia; order UBA2201; family UBA2201; genus JBBFMJ01. The sequence continues at coordinate 2,010 of JBBFMJ010000126.1, read as the reverse complement.
TGGGGGAGATGACAGATGCCTTAAAAGAAATCTATGGAACTTATGAGGAAAACCCCATATTTTAATAAAATAATAAATACTGATTTTTCATAATATTTATTTTTTTAAACCACCTATTTTCTATTCACTTTCAAGGGAGTGCCCAAAAGGTATTTTTTTTTAAAGGGAGATAAAGTGGAGTTTGCTTTTAAAAAATCTCCCTTTTTCAAAGGCAGATTAAGAGGGATTTAAATTTTTTCTGTATCTGTTAATTTTTTGCTTTAATTTTAAAAGGTAAAATATAAAAGCAATATTAAAAATTCTTAAAGTAAAGCCCTTCCTATCAAATTTTTAAAATACTTTAAAAAAAGAAAGATTTTATGTTATAAAGATATAAAGCGCCCATAGCTCAACTGGATAGAGCGTCTGACTTCGGATCAGAGGGCTGGGGGTTCGACTCCCTCTGGGCGCGCTTTTTATTTAAAGATCAATAGCTCATAGTTAGGTATGAGAGAAAAAATCAAATTATTTGTGATAAAATAAATTTATGTAGCCGCAGGTTTTATACCTGCGAAAATTATTTAATATACTAAAGCGCCCATAGCTCAACTGGATAGAGCATCTGACTACGGATCAGAAGGTTGGGGGTTCAACTCCCTCTGGGCGCACTTTCTTATTTGGGGTCAGGTCTTGAATCTTGACTTTTAAATTCCCTCAATCGTTTTGCTCATATAAGAATGATGATAGCCAAAAAATGTGGTCATTTCCTTTTGAGTTTATCCATATTTTATATGTGCTTCAAAAATTTTCTCCTTTAAATCCTCCTTTTTGTTTTCAGTTAATATTTTTTCTATTTCTGGTCTATTTATGTATCTTTGAAACTTGGGAATCTCTTTTACTTTTTCTATTTCAGCCCTATAATTTATTTTTTCAAAGAATTTTTTTTACCCAAATAAATTTATCCTTCTAAATTTTTAAGATGGGATTCTTTTTTTATCCCTAAATATATAAATTCTTTAAATAATTTAACCGCTTTAAATTTTTCTTTAGAAAATAATTGTAGAATAAAATATCCAGATAAAAAAGATAATTTGTTTTCAGATCATAATAGATATCTAAAGCAGTTTCCTTTCCAATCCAATGGATCTTTTAAAAGTCCAGCCCTTACTGGATTTAAAATTATATATATTATAAGCTCTAACAAATATCTTTCTTCTCCAACTAAAACTGCTTTATACCTTCCTTGAAATATATGGCCGACTCATCCATATTTTTTATTAAATTTTTGAGTATAATTTTCATTCAACTGTCTCATTATTTTTGATAAATTTCCTTCGGAGGTTTATAAAAGCAAATGATAATGATTTGGCATAATACAAAAAGCATATAACAAAAAATTCCATCTTTTTAATGCCAAATCAATGCATTTTAAAAAGAGATAGGAATTTTTATTCTTTAAAAAAAATTTTTCCTTAGCATTTCCCCTTTTGTAATATGATAAAGGGCACCCGGGCATTCCATTCTCAAAAGCTTTGTTATAGAAAAATTGTAAAGAAAATTTAGTCAAGATTCAAGACCTGACCCCGATTATTCGTATCTCAATGCTTCAATGGGGTTGAGTTCTGCTGCTTTTTTTGAGGGCCAGTAGCCAAAGATAATACCTACACTTATAGATATACCAAAGGATAAAACTATAGACCATAGAGGCACGGTGGTGGTCCATTTTGCAAAAAATGCCACACTTAAAGCAATTAAAAAACCTAAAACTATTCCCAGAAATCCACCTATACCAGAGATAAAGGATGCCTCAAATAGAAATTGAAGCATAATGTCCTTTTTCCTTGCCCCCACTGCCCTCCTTATCCCAATTTCCCTTATCCTTTCCAGCACAGAAGCAAGCATTATATTCATTATTCCAATACCTCCAACCAAGAGAGATATACCTGCAATACAAGCCATTACAATATTGAAAATCCTCTGGGTTTCCTGTTTCTGCTTCAAAATAAGAAGGGGCACTACCACTTCCACATC
>JBBFMJ010000125.1:0-5895 GCA_037478515.1 Thermoanaerobaculia bacterium | reverse complement strand
CTGGGAAAGATGAAAACCTATTATAAGGATCAGATTTTTGATGAATATATTGAAAAAAACGGTCTTCCAGAAGTTTTGAGGGTGCATAAAAGTTTATACAGTTTCATTCCAATTTTTAATTTTTTAAATTGTCTTTTGGAAGATAAAAACCCTTCCCCTTCTTTTAAAGATTGTGCAAGGGCTGAAAAATTATCTGAAATTATGATAAAAAGTTAAAAATTGCTTGGGCTTGAAATGTATTTTCAATTTTGATAGAATTTTTTTATGAAAAATAAGTGCGAAATTCCATCCTTTGTTCCACCAAAAAAGGAAATTGAGGATTTACTTCAGAAGGCAAAAACCATTGCAGTTGTAGGGCTTTCTTCAAATCCAGAAAAGGACTCTTACCATGTGGCAGAATATTTAATGAAGCAGGGATATGATGTAATTCCAGTAAATCCCAATGCAGAAGAAATTTTGGGAAAGAAATGCTATCCTTCCCTTCTATCAATTCCTGAAGAGATAAAGATTGATATTGTGGATATTTTTAGAAAACCAGAAGATGTTCCACCCATTGTTGATGATGCCATTAAAATTGGAGCAAGGGCAATCTGGATGCAGGAAGGGATAGTGAATAATCAGGCAGGGAAAAAGGCAAAGGAAAAGGGACTTTTTGTGGTTATGGGAAAGTGTATAATGAAAGCCCACCTTTCTATGAAACTACAAAAATAATGGAAAAGGTTTTAATTGTAGATGATGAAGAAAATATATTAAAGGCACTCAGTGTAATCCTGAAAGAAGAGGGCTTTTCTGTTTTAACTGAAAAAAATGGAAAAAAAGGGCTTGAAACTTTCTTAAAAGAAAAGCCAAATTTTATATTTTTGGATGTCTGGCTTCCAGAAATGGATGGGCTGGAACTTCTGGAAAATATTAAAAGAGAAAAACCTGATGCCATTGTAATAATGATATCAGGCCATGGGACTATTTCCACGGCTATGGAATCAGTAAAAAAGGGTGCCTTCGACTTCATTGAAAAACCCTTATCCCTTGAAAGGGTTTTAAATTCTTTAAAAAATGGCATTGAATACAGAAAATTGCTCCTTGAAAGGAAGGAACTCCTTCCAATTATGGTTCCTCCAAAAAAAGAATCCTTAAAACAAAAGGAAGAAAAGAGACAGGAGGAGGTAAAGAGTTCCCTAAAGTTAAAAGATAAAATTTTAAAACAAAAAACCATAAAGAAAAGCACAGTTCTCTATGGCGTGGGTCTCCATTCTGGATTGAAAACAGGGCTTATACTAAATCCAGCTCCCCCCAATACTGGTATTAGGCTGCTTACAATTCCACAAAATATAGAAATTCCAGCCCGTCTTGAAAATGTGGTAAAAAGTGGCTATGCCACCTGCCTTGGAAAAGATGGTGTACTGATATCCACAGTGGAACATTTCCTTGCTTCCTGCCACTGTTTTGGCATTACCAATTTAATTGTAAAGGTACATTCAGAAATCCCTGTTATGGATGGTTCAGCTCTTGAGTTTTGCAAAGTTTTTGAAGAGGCAGGAATTGAGGAGCAGGAGGAAGGGATTGAACCCATTATAATTAAGAAAACTTACAGTGTGGTAAAGGGAAAAGAAAAGATATCCATCAAGCCCTACGATGGTTTGAAGATTACCTATCATCTGGATTACCCACCACCTGTGGGTAAAGAATCTTTCACTTATGAACATAAAAATCCAGAAAAATTCATAGAAGAGATTGCGCCTGCCAGAACCTTTGGTTTTATGAAGGATATTGGAGAACTTGAAAAGATGGGGCTTGGCTCCGGTGGGCGGCTTAATAATTTTATTCTAATTGGAGAGGAAGGGGTTTTAAATACCACTTTGAGGTTTGAAAAGGAGTTTTCAAGGCATAAAATTTTAGATATTTTTGGGGACATCTATCTTCTGGGAAGACCAATATTTGGGGAGATTGAAGCTTTTATGACAGGTCATTCTGATAACCATAATCTTTTAAGGGAAATAATAAAAGATGCCCTTTAAATTAAAAAATAGGGTGTTTTAAATCCTTGTGTTAAAATTAAAGGATGGACAGGGAAGAAGAAAGTCAGCTTATAAAATCCATAAGAAAGGGAAACCTTCAGGATTTTGAAAGGATAATAGATTCTTATGAAAAGGTTTTACTGCACATTGCCTACTATACCGTGGGAAATAAGGAAGATGCAGAAGATCTATGCCAGGAAACCTTTATTAAATTATTTAAACATATAAGGTCCTTTATACCCAGAAAGGGTTCCCTTAAAAACTATCTTTACAGGACCCTTATAAACCTTTGCTATTCCCATCTCACAAAGACAAGGAAATTTTCCATAAATGTTATGGAAGAGGAGAATTTTTCCTTTACCATTAAAGAGGAAAAAGGGGAGATATCTTCAATAATAAACAAACTCTTAAAATTTCTCTCACCCAGAGAAAGGATTGTCTTTGTTTTGAAAGAAATTGAGGATCTGGAATATAATGAAATTGCAAAAGTGTTAAAATTAAATGAAATTACTGTAAGGAGACACAATTCTATGGCAAGGCAGAAGCTGAAGGAACTTATTGAAAAAAACTATCCAGAATATGGAAGGTTATATGAAAAAAATACTTGAAGTTTTAAAAGGTAAAAAGATTTCACCCCCACCTGTTTGGCTTATGAGACAGGCAGGAAGGTATCTGCCCGGTTATCAGGAAATAAGAAAAAATTACTCTTTTCTGGAGATGATAAAAACCCCTGAACTTATTTCAAAGGTAACACTGGAGCCAGTGGAACTTTTTGATGTGGATGGGGCAATTTTATTTTCAGATATTCTGGTGGTTCTTCCTCCTCTGGGGTTTGAATTGAAATATGAAGAAGGGATTGGTTTTGAAATTTTAAGGGAAAGAGAAGAAATTGAACTTAAAGTCAAGGATCCAGAAAAGGATTTGAAATTTGTATTTCAGGGGATAGAGGAAATCAGAAAAAATTTATCACCCTCTAAAACCTTAATTGGCTTTTCAGGTGGACCCTTTACTGTCTTTTCATACCTTCTGGAAGGAAAAACAGGGAAGGATTTTTATAAGACAAAGGAATTTTTGTATGAGGAGCCTGCTCTTTTTTTTAAAAATTTAAAAATTTTAAGCGATTACACCAAACATTATCTTCAGGCACAGGCATCTTATGGAGCAGAGGTTTTACAGATTTTTGACACCAATGCTTATAATTTGCCCCACTATTACTTTGAAAAATATTACCTTCCATTGCTTTATGATTTAATTGAAGAAATTTCCAGATACATTCCAGTAATCTATTTTGGGCTCCACCTTTCACCTTTTTATAAATTGATTAAAAATTTACCAATTTCCTGCCTCTCAGTTGATTATTCTTCAACCCTTTCTTTTGCAAAAGAAGTTTTTGGTTCTTCCTTTCCTCTTCAGGGAAATTTAGACCCCTATGTCTTGACTTCCTCTTCCCATTCCATTTCAATGGAGGTGAAAAGATTAAAGCAAGAGGCAAACCCTAATCCCCATATCTTTAATTTAGGGCATGGTGTTCTGCCCAAGACCAGCCCTAAAAAGGTTCAAATTTTAGTTCAGGAAGTGAGAAAAAATTTATGATTGATACAAAAATCCCTGATTTTAATATCCCTTTACTTTTAAAGTATGACAGGCCAGGTCCCAGGTATACCTCTTACCCAACAGTTCCAAATTTTACAAAAAATTTTACCTATGAGGACTATAAGAATGCCTTAATAAAATCCAATGATGAAAACAGAAACCTTTCCCTCTATTTTCACATCCCCTTTTGCAGTGCTGGTTGCTGGTTTTGTGGGTGTAATGTTTACCATACAAAAAATAAGGAATTGGCAGAAGATTATATTAAATTTCTGGAAAGGGAGATAAAAAATGTAAAAAAATTGATATCCAGTAATAGGCCTGTAGAACAGATGCACTGGGGCGGAGGAACTCCTTCCTTTTTGAAAAATGAGCAAATTGAAAAACTATATAAAATTATTTCTGAAAATTTTACTTTTACAAAGGATGCAGAAATTGGAATAGAAATTGATCCCCGTTCTGCTTCAAAGGAACAAATTTTTTTAATGAGAAAGCTTGGTTTTAATAGGATTTCTATGGGGATTCAGGATTTTGATGAAAGGGTTCAGAGGGCAATCCATAGAATACAGCCCTTTGAGCTTACAAAGGAAGTTATTTCCTGGGCAAAGGAGGCAAATTTTGAGTCCATAAACATTGACCTCGTATATGGTTTACCCTTTCAAAGTGCCATAAATTTTCAGAATACCCTGGATAAAGTTATAGAACTGAATCCCAACAGGATTGCCTTTTTCAACTTTGCCTACCTTCCTGAAAAAATTAAAATCCAGAGAGCAATAAAAGAAGAAACCCTTCCCTCAAAGGAAGAAAAACTTAAAATATTTGAGAGAGCAATTAAAACCTTTATGGGTGCTGGTTATGTTTTTATAGGAATGGATCACTTTGCAAAGCCCGAAGATGAACTTTACAAGGCACTTTTAAATAGGACTCTTTATAGAAATTTTCAGGGCTACAACACTCATTCTGGCTGTGACCTTATTGCCTTTGGTGCCTCTTCCATATCTCAGGTTTCAAATTCCTATGCCCAAAATGAAAAGGAGGTCTTTTCCTATCAGGAAAAGATTGAAAATTCTGGTTTTGCCACCTCTTTAGGGATCTGGCTTACAGAAGAGGATATTTTAAGAAGAGATTTAATTACCAGGTTTATGTGCCATTTTTTAATAGTTAAAAAGGAGTTTGAAGAAAAATATAATATAAATTTTGATGAGCATTTTAAAGAAGAAATTTTAAATCTTAAAAGTTTTGAAGAAGATGGTCTGGTTGAAATCAGAAAAGATGAAATTGAAGTAAAGCCCCTGGGACGGCTGGTTATAAGAAATATTTGTATGGTCTTTGACCAGTATTTAAAGGACACTCAAGGCAAAATCTTCTCCCGAACAATTTAAAGCATTTAGAAAAAAGCCCCTTTGAGTTAATTTTAAAGCTTATCCCTCTTTCCAGAAGATTTCAAAGATACATTTTTCGTGGGGAGAGTTTTCAGTTACTGAACAGATTTCATGTATGACTTTTATGTTTTTTGCTCCCAGTTTTTCCAAAGCACCATAAATATAACCAATGGTAGTGGAGCAGTCCATAGGACTTGCCTTTTCAAGATTCTTGTGGTCAAGGGTCAGTTTATAATGAAAGGGTTTAATTTCTTCCAGTACCAGCAGGTTCCCTGCCTCTTCCCCATAGCACTGCCTGTAGAGTGCCTTGAAAGTTGTTTTAAGCCACTCTGCTGGTTTTTTGCCTGCAAAGAGGGGTTTGAATACAGTATCCGCCTGTCTTTGAGCATTAAATCTTCCTGCTTCAAAGGGTATGCAGGATATATCACTGGTTTTTGTGTAAAGAGGAGAATTTTTACCCTTCAATACATAAGTCATTGCTTCCAGTATAACTTTATCAAACCAGTCAGGTAAATGGGAAGTGGGCAGAATTGTGCCTTTGAAAAATTTTTGTTCAATCATTTCTTTTTTGCTTTTATCTTTTACAAGTTTATCCACTTCTTCCCTTATTTTTTCAAGGGTTTTTTCATAGTGCAGGTGGTTTTCCCTGCACCATTTTTCAATAAAAAGCAACCTTCCTTTAATGAAATCACCCAGCTGGTGTTCACCTTCTGGCATAATACCTCCTCTAAAAAATATACCATAATTTTCTCAATTTTGCTAAAATTGTTTTGTGATATTTGTTGGAACTTCTGGTTTTTCCTACAATCACTGGAAGGGAATTTTTTATCACGAGGACTTAAAAAAGGAAAAATATCTGGAATTTTATGCAAAAAACTTCAATTCCATTGAACTGAACATAACTTTTT
>JBBFMJ010000124.1:0-5917 GCA_037478515.1 Thermoanaerobaculia bacterium | reverse complement strand
TTTTCTTTCAATAAAAGCCCTGGGATTTATAACATTTGTAAAAACCATAGAAGGACCACAGAATACCTCATCTTCAATTTCCACACCCTCATAAATTGAAACATTGTTTTGAACCTTTACCCTGTTTCCAACTTTTACATTTGGACCAACCATACAATTTTGACCAAAGACACAATTTTCTCCAATTTCTGTGTTTTTTAAGATATGGCAGAAATGCCAGATTTTTGTCCCCTTTCCTATTTTTACATTTTCATCTACAAAAGAGGACTGATGAACAAAATATTCCATATATTATCCTTTCAATATTTTTAACCATTTTTTAACATATTCCATATCAAAACTTAATTTAAATTTTTCTTTAATTTTCTTCCTGTCCCATTTATCTATCTCTCTGTTGCTTAAACTTTTTAAAATATAAAGATCCTCTGGACTAACTATAGGCAAAATTTTGCCCTCTAACTTAATTTCCACTTTTCTTTTTAGAATTTCAGAAAAATATTTATTATCCAAAAAGAGAAAATCTAATAAAAATTGCTCTTTTTCTTCAAATATTACAATTCTCCATATTTTTATTTTTTTAAAAACCATTAAATTTTTATGTGGAAAAATATCTTTAAAATTTTTTTTCAATTCTTCTTTAATTTTTTTAAATTCAGCTTTTTTTAATTTAGCAATTATATCAATATCAACAGTTGCCCTTGGTTCTATTAAAATTGACTGCGCTATACCTCCACAAATTAAAAAATCAATATTTTTATTATTTAAAATCTTCGCAATTTTGAAAATATTTCTTTCTATGAAGGTCTTTTTTCCCAATTTTTTTCCTTTCTTACTAAAATTTCTTTATAAAAAACTTCTTTTGCTTTATCTTTATAAATTTTTTTCAAATAAGCTATTCTAAACTTAATACAAAATTCTGTTATTTCACAAAATTTCTTGAAATTGAGCTTTAATTCTTTTATATCTACTTGAGCCATGGATGTAAATTTTCCAAATTTTTTCTGATTTCTGCTTTTCTTATTTTATAAACCATTTCAATTGAAGGTCTTGCATCTTCAATGCCAAACCCTTCACCCTTTAGTATTTTTTCATATAAAACAGTGTGCAAATCAGCAAAACCTTCAGAAAATTCAACCTCCTCCCCTTCAATTTTCATACTTCTAAAACTTCTTTTCCCTTTTTCTAAATATTCCACTGGCATATCCTTTCTTTCAATGGATAAAAAGTATGAAACCCTCGCCTTTTCCAGTTCTAAAAAACCTGAAATTTTATTTTTATCCCTATAATGAACTTCTATTTTTTCCTCTTTTCCAAAAAGCCATAGTAAAAGGTCAAAAAAGTGCACCCCAATATTCATTGCCAGTCCCCCTGATTTTTCCTCATCCCCTTTCCAGGAAATGTGATACCAGGGACCCCTTGGGGTTATATAGGTTAAAATTATCTTATATTTTCCTTTAAAATTTTCTTTTTCAATTTTTTCCTTAAATTTTAAAATACTGGGATGGACTCTGAGCTGTAAAATTGTATAAACTTTCCTTTTATACTCCTCTTCCAGTTCCCTTAAGGCATCTAAATTCCAGGGGTTTATAACAATGGGTTTTTCACAAATTACATCACAGTGAAGGCGAAGGGCTAACCTTATATGGGCATCGTGCAGATAATTTGGGGTGCAAATGGAAATAAAATGAACCCTTTCTTCCTCTCCTTTTCTTCTCAACTTTTCAAGGTGCCTGTCAAACCTCTCAATTTCCTTAAAATAAAGCGCCTCTGGAAAATAACTATCCAAAATCCCTACAGAATCATTTGGATCTGTGGCTGCAATTAAATTATTTTTTGTTTCATAAATTGCTTTTAAGTGTCTTGGAGCAATAAAGCCAGCAACTCCAATCAGTCCAAAATTCGGCATTAAAATCTCCTTAACCAATTAAAAAATTAAAACTATAAATTTTATCATATTTTTATTAAAAAAAACTTAAAGGTTAAAAAGAAACTATTTTTTTAAAATATCCAGAAGATACTTTCCGTAGGAATTTCCCTTTAATTCCTCTGCCAATTTTTTCAGGTCTCCCCTTTCAATAAAACCTTCCTTGAAGGCAACTTCCTCGGGGCAGCAAATCTTCAAACCCTGTCTTTCTTCAATTATTTGCACAAAGTTAGAGGCTTCCAGAAGAGAACGGGGGGTTCCCGTGTCCAGCCAAGCATATCCCCTTCCCATAATCTCAACATATAATTCATCAATTTTTAAATATTCATTGTTTAAATCCGTTATCTCTAGTTCTCCTCTCTTTGATGGTTTTAATTTTCTTGCAAATTCCACAACCCTTTCATCGTAAAAATAAAGCCCTGTTACTGCATAATTGGACTTTGGCTCTTTAGGTTTTTCTTCAATAGAAATTGCTTTTCCCTCCTTTGAAAATTCCACAACCCCATACCTTTCTGGATCTTTTACCCAGTATGCAAAGACCGTGGCTCCCCTTTTCCTTAAAACTGCCCTTTTTAGCAAATCCCTTAAATTGTGCCCGTAAAAAATATTGTCCCCTAAAATAAGGCAAACCTTTGAATTTTTAATAAACTTCTCCCCAATCAAAAAGCTTTCTGCAATCCCTTTTGGTTCTTTTTGAATTTCATAGGAAAAACTCACCCCCCACTTTTTCCCATCTCCCAGAAGTTTTTTATAACTTTCCACATCCTGAGGAGTGGTTATTATTAAAATATCCCTTATTCCCGCTAAAAATAAAGTGGAAACAGGGTAATAAACCATGGGCTTATCATATACAGGTATAAGCTGTTTGCTTATTGCCTTGGTCACTGGATAAAGCCGGGTTCCTGAACCACCGGATAAGACAATTCCTTTAATATTCATTTTTTTATTTTATCATAAACCTTTGAAAGGGTTTTTTGAACTATCTCCATCAGGAGCTGGCTCCCTTCATTATTTTTTGAAAGCTTTTGAAAAATCTTTTCCTTTAAATCTTCAATTTTTTTAAGGGAACCTTCAATTCCCCATAGGGAATAAGCAGTGAGTTTCCCCTGGGCTTTGTCTTTGCCTGGACTTTTCCCCATCTCTTCTGCTGTGCAGAGTTCATCCAGTAAATCATCCACTATTTGAAACAAAATTCCAAAATTTTCACCAAAATTATTTAAAACCTGAAATTCTTCCTCTCTGGCTTCTGAATAGAGCCCAGCCAGCTGGCAGGAAAGTTTAATTAGTTTTCCCGTTTTAAGGGAGTGCATTAAAATCAAATCCTCTTCCTTTTCCACCTTTTTTAAATCCATAACCTGCCCAGCCACAAGCCCTTCAGGACCAATGGCTTTTGATACCATTTCAACTGCTCTTCTTTTAATTTCAGAAGATAAATTTTCAGGATACTTTGAAAAAATATAAAAAGAATGGGTAAGCAAGGAATCCCCTGCAAGGATTGCTATGGCTTCTCCAAATTTAATATGACAGGTAGGCATCCCCCTTCTTAAAGTATCATTGTCCATTGAAGGAAGGTCATCGTGGATTAAAGAATAGGTATGTATAAATTCCAGCCCGCAGGCAGGTTCTAAAAAGTTTAAGGGATTTTTATTTAAGTAAATTAAAGAAGAAAGTAAAAGCAGGGGTCTTAACCTTTTTCCCCCTGCCGCAAGGGAATATTTCATTGCTTCTTTTATTTCTGGGGCAGAATTTTCAGGGATCAACTCCAAGAGTTTTTCTTCTATCCTTTCTTTTAAAAATTTAAGGGTGTAATCCATTTACTATTTTTTTAAATACCTTCTCAAAAGTTCATCAAAGAGTTCATATAAAAGAACCCTTGGTGCTTTGGGGAGGGGTATCATCTCTTCTGGTGCCTTTAAAAACCTTACTTCCTTATTCATCTCTTTTAAGGATTCCAGATATCTGGAAGGGATTGGATTTTGCCTTCCTAAAACATAGGTAATCAACAAAATTTTGGCATACTGTTCTATCAGTTCCATTCTCATCAGGGCAGTTTCAATATCAGAGCCCACTGTTAGGACTCCATGGTTTGATAGAAGGAAGCAATCATTTTCTTTAAGATATGGGGAAAGGGATTCCACAAGCTCAATGGAACCAGGGAGGGCAAAAGGGATTCTGGGAATTGAGCCCAGCATAATTATGCTTTCTGCAAGGAGAGGGGTCGCAAAGGAAATCCCTGCACAGGAAAAACCAGTGGCAAAAGGGGGATGGGCATGGACAATTCCACCTACATCCTCTCTTTGATTATAAATATGTAGATGGAGCAAAAGTTCAGAGGAAGGAGGAAGGTTTCCTTCAAGCACATAACCCTTGGGATCCAGAACAAGAAGCATTGAAGGGGAAAGTTTTCCTTTACAAGCCCTGGCAGGGGTCACCAGCAGGTTCCCGTTGGGAAGTTTTAAAGAAAGGTTTCCTTCACCTCCCACTATCAAACCCTGCTCTCTTAAAGATTTACCAACAGCAATGAGTTTTTCTTTAAATTTTAAAAGATTCAGCTTTTCCTTTGGCTTTCCCATTTTTCCTTACACTCTTTGGAGCAAAACCAGTTCCTGCCTTCTTTTATGCCTTCTATTTCAGCCCCATAACCACCACATACAACACATTTTTCCACAGAACCCAGAAGGGAATACTTTTCCTTTGCCTTATAGGTCCTGGAAAACTTTCTCCAACCCTCATATTCACTTGCTTTTTGCCTTGAAATTGCTCTAAGGATTATAAAAGCTACAATTAAAACAGCAACAAAAAGAATAAAATTCATAAATTATTTAAGTTTCTGGATTTCTTCATAGAGCAAATTTAAATTCACTTCAGCAGGGTTTAACTCCTTTAACTTTTCAAAATATGTCTCTGCCCTTTTTTTATCCTTTAAATCATGGATAGAAACAATTATTATATTGTAAATGGATCTCCAGTGCTTGGGGTCAATTTTTAAAACTTCTTCATAAATTTTTATTGCCTCCATAGCCCTTCCTGTCTCTCTCAGGCAGGTGCCCAGATCAGCCAGCACATTGGGATCCTTTTTAATTTCCACGGCTCTCTGATAATAAGGAATTGCCTTATCAAACTGGTTTATATCATAATAAAGATTTCCAAGCCCCACAAGGGCATTCCAGTCCTCAGGATTTCTTTTTATAATTTCCTGCAAGGCATTTAACTGTCTGTGCACATCATCCATAGGGTTATTTGTTGCGGGATTGGCTGTTTCTGGAATCTTTAATTCTGTTTTTCTATAATGTATATCAGTAACCACATAACCCACCCCAAAACCAATAAAAAGACCAAATAAAAAGGAAAAAATAATCTTACTGTTCACGGACTTTCCTCCCTGACCAATTTCCACTTATAGGACCCCCTGTGGTAAAAAGGGTGCTTTCCCAGGTTCCAGAAATGGTCAAATTTTCCAGATCCACTTTTCCATAATAAATTGCCACATAGCCCTGTTCAGCATCTATCCTTTCCAGGCGAATTCTGTTTCCCACAAGAGTACCTTTAAGGGAACCTTTCCAGCCACCTGAAAGTTCATAAGTACCTGAAATTAGAGTTCCAGAAAGTTTTAGGACAAACTTTCCCTTTAAATCCTGGGGCATAATTTGAACCTGCCACTCTCCACTTAAAGGATCTTCTTCCTCTTCCTTTGCCTTGCTTTCATTTTTTTCATTTTCCATTATTTCAATCCTCTTCTGCCTTGCCCATATCCTTTCATTTAAAAGTTGTATCTGAGAACCATAACTTTGAGCAAGGGCAAGTTCCACAGAAATCTGCTGCAAAAGCCCTTCAATGGCAACAGGATTTGCTCCTTCCATTTGCATTGCATTTACCAGAGAGGTCTGAAGTTCTGAAACAGCAGCTACCTTTGATCTCCAGCTATTGTAAAGGTAATTTAAATTTGAAAGATCTGTTTCCAGAAGCCGTTTTTCCAGTTTTATCTCTGAGTCC